>JAYVJS010000506.1:0-3124 GCA_043769075.1 Gemmatimonadota bacterium
ATCCGGGCCGCCTCAACATCCGGCGTAGCTTGGACGATCCACCGCGGCGGAAGCTGCCTCAAACCTCGGATTCCTCGGCGTAGAGGATCACCCCGCACGCCTCGCAGTTGTCGAGCAGCAGCCCGGCCCGGATCTGGGTCCGGCGGTTTCGGGGGACAGAGGTGTGGCAGGCCCCGCAGGCCTCGCCCCGAAGCGCCACGACCACGGCCACGGTTCGCGCCGAGCGGAGCCGGTCATAGCGGCCCCGGATCGACTTGTCGATGGCCGCGGCACTCCCCTCCCGAGCGGCCAAGGCCGCATCACGTTCCGCCTCGATTCCAACCCGCTCGGTGGCCAATCGTTCCCGGTCAGCGACTTGAGCCACCTCCATGGCGGCGACCCGATCCTCGATCGTCTTGAGCGAGCGCTCGAGGTCGTGGACGCCCTCAGCGGTCCGGACCCAGTCCCCTTCCTCTTTTTGGAGCACCGAGCGCGCCATTTCAACCTCGGTCATCACCGCCTGGGCCTCTCGGGCCCCTTTGGCCGACTCCAGCCGTTGTCGGCGTTTGTCCTGGATCGACCGAAAACCCTCGATCCGGCTCTCAAGGTCCTCGCGCTTCTTGACCCCATCCTCCAAACGTTTCCGAGCGACCGTGGCGTCGCGGCGGCCGGAGTCCAGCTCGGCATCGAGTCGCGCCACTTCGTCGAGAATCGCTTTGAGGCGAACGTCGGCGTCGAGTAAGGTGAGGTCTTTGGTCTGTAGATCGAGCAATTTCGGAAGTTCAGCGTGCATTGAGGTCATCCACGGGCTCGGGGTTTGGTCGCTTGTTTCTGCCAGTAAAATCGTTGTTTCGCTTCGGACGAGAGATGCGAGAGTGAGTCCCGTCGGGCCGTGACGTCGGTTCCCGGGGGTAACGATCGCAAGGTATCGCGTTCATCCAGGCGGGTGACCGCCGCCGCGTAGATCTCATCCTCGTCCAGGCCGCCGGCGATCTCGTTTTCTTGGAGTCGCTGCCAGGCCGCTTGCGCCGGAGCCGAGAGCACTGGGGTGGCCTCCAAGGGGGCCGACCCAGGCGGCAGTGTCAAGAGGGCTTCATAGATTTCCCGAAAACTCAACACCTCGAACCGGTCCGGGGTCACCTCGTCCCGGGCCCGATCAAGCCACGCCTGTTTATGGACCACCAACCGCAACAGGTCGGCTTCGGCGCGGGCACCGACCCGGCGGCGCTCGGTCGACCGAGCCGGGGCCGGTTCAACCAGCGCGACCGGGCGGAACGGCAGCGGGGCCGGCGCCATCAGCTCCTGTTCGAGGACCCCACGGGTCAGCCCAACCCGCTCGGCCACCCGAGCAATGTACAGGTCTTTGGCAATCGGGTCGCTGGCTGCTCGGACGGTCGGGAGGAGCCGGTCGAGAGCCTCTCGGCGGCGCTCGACTCCCTCGAACCACCCTTTCCGTTCCAGCAACTGGATCTTCCGCTCCAGCACATCCACCGCGTGATCGAGAATCGGCGCCAAGGCCGCCGCTCCGCCCTTGCGAACCAGGGTGTCGGGATCTTCCTCGGGCGGCAACGTCGCCACTTTGACCCGAAGGCCGTGCCGGAGACACTCGTCACCGGTCCGAAACGTGGCCTTGAGGCCCGGAGCATCGGAGTCATACAACAGCACCACCAGCGGGGCGAACCGCTTGAGGAGCGCGGCTTGATCGGAAGTCAGCGCCGTGCCTAACGGCGCAATCACATGCTCGACGCCGGCTGCGCTGAGTCGAAGAGCATCGAAGTATCCCTCGACCAGAATCGCTTGCCCTTCCTTGCGAATCGCCCCTTTGGCCAGGTGCAGGTTGTACAGGGTACTGCCCTTGTGAAAGATCGGCGACTCGGGCGAGTTGAGATACTTGGGCTCGCCCGAGCCGAGGATCCGCCCCCCGAACGCGACCACCCGGCCGCGTTGATCTTTGATCGGAAAGAGCAACCGGCCCCGAAACCGCGGATTGACCGTGCCATCATCCCGCTTCACGAGCAGACCGACATCGAGGAGGAGCCGCTCATCGAGACCGAGCTGCTTCATAGCGGCCGGGAACGAGCGATCAGTCGGCGCGTACCCAAGCCCCCACTCCGCCGCCACCGGCAAGGGGATGTCCCGCGATTCGAGGTACCGCCGGGCATGGTCGGCATCGGCCCCATCCCGAAGCCGGGACGCGAACCATTCTTCCGCCACACCCATCGCGCCATACAACGGTTCCCGAGGATCGGGCCCCTCGCGAGCGCCCCGCTCCGGAACGGTAATCCCCACTCGTCGGGCAATTTCCTTGACGGCGGTGGGATAATCCATCCCGAACCGCTTCATCAAGTAAGTGAAGACGTCGCCAGCCGCATGGCAGACGTAGCAGTAGTAGAGCCCCTTTTTCGGGACCACCGCGAAGTTCCGGTGGGTCCCGCCATGAAACGGACACGGTCCCCGCCAGTCCGCCCCGGCCCGCTTCAGGGCGACCGATTCGCCGACGATGTCGACCAAATTGGCCGAGTCCCGGATCTGCTCGATCAGCTCATCGGGGATCATTCAGACCGCGCCAAACTCGACGATGGTGACTCCGGTTCCGCCCTGGTTACGAGGAGCAAACTCAAATCTGGTTACCCGCCGATCACTTTTGAGGACCTGGCGCACTCGATCCCGGACCACCCCGGTGCCCATCCCGTGAATGATCCGCAGAAACGGATTTTCCGAGAGGATCGCGGCATCGAGGGCCGCCGTCGTGACGGTAACAGCTTCGTCGCCGCGCAGCCCGCGAAGGTCGATTTCGAACGCGGCTGCGGCCGGCTCAAAGTCGGTCGGAGTCGACTTGGGACGGGGGGCCGGGCCTGGAGCCACCGGCGTCAGCTCCGCGACGGGCACGACGACCTTGACCGAACCTAGTGCCACGACCGCTTTCGCGTCGTGGCGAACTTCGAGCACCGTCCCGGTGTTGCCCGAACCGAACCGGACCCGCTGGCCCGGTTGCACCATGGCGGTAGGATCAACCTCCTCGGATCCGGCCTGATCGACCGCCTCGATCGCGGCCCGTTCGACGACGACCGCCTCTTCGATTATCCGCCGGGCCTCGCGGGCCCGACTCGGATCCGCGGCCGCGCTCGCCGCTCGAAGCGCCTCT
>JAYVJS010000507.1:0-3299 GCA_043769075.1 Gemmatimonadota bacterium
CCAGACCCGGAATCAAGAATTTGCCTCGGCCGTCGATCCGAATCGCGCCGGCAGGGACGGCTACGCCGGCGGTCGGGCCCACGGCCGTGATCCGATCGCCCTCCACCAGAACGGTTTGACTAGTCAGGACCCGATCGCGATCCATCGGCACAACGGACACATCGATGAAAGCGTAGCGGCCCGGGGATTGGGGAACCTTCGGCGGCGGTGCCTGAAGCGCGAGCAGTGCGGCAATGATCACGGAGACCTCACGGTTGAACTAGTTGGGCCGGGCAACCCGGAGCACCAGCGGCCACCGGACGACTCGGCTTCGGGAAGGATCTCCCCAGATCGCCAAGAGATCGGATTCCACCAGCGCCACGGGGTCGTGGCCATTGGCGTCGAGATACCGAGTCACCGCCGACCAGGTGCGAAGGTATCCCATCACCTGGCCAAACGACCACTCTACGATCATTTCAAAGCGGGGCGGCTCGAATTCCGGGAACGGGAACTCGATCGTCCGGTAGTCTTGGTCGATCAAGATCCGGTCGCCGGGCCAGAACGGACCCACGATGTCGGTGTACAGACGAAGCACCACGCGGTCGAACTCGGCGCCGACCTGCATGACACTGTACATCCAACACGCCAGCAAACCCCTGGGTCGAAGCACCCGGGCCGCCTCGGCGAAAAACTTGGGACGGTCGAGCCAATGAAGCGCTTGGGCAACCGTAACGAGATCGATCGATCGATCGGCCAGCCCCGATGCTTCGCCCGGGGCTTCTCGGTACTCGACCCCCGGGGCCGGCTTGGCATTGGCGAGTTGGGACGGGCTCGCGTCAGTCGCCACCACCCGGCGAAAGAAGGGCGCGAGCCCAAGAGCCGCCTGTCCGCTACCGGTGGCGCAGTCCCAGGCGACATCTCGACCCGGACTGTTCTGAGCCAGCCATTCGAACAGCTGATCCGGGTAGGACGGACGGAAAGTCGCATAGCCGGCCGCCCGGGCCGAGAAATGATCCTGGAACTGCCCTGTCATGGCGCCAGATCCAACGAGTAGTGAAGAAACTGGGTATCACGCACCCAGCCCATCTTTTCGTACAGACGTTGGCCCACCGCGTTGGTGGTTTCGGTCGACAACTCTAAGTATCGGGCGCCGGTCTCCCGCCCGTACCGGGCTGCTCGGTCGAGCAAAAGCCGGCCGAGGCCAAGACCTCGAGCCGCCGGGCTCACAAACAGATCGTTCAACACGAAGGCCCGCCCAATCGATAGCGAGGCGAACAGCGGATACAGTTGGGTAAAGCCGACAATCGCCCCTCCGGGTTCGGCCTGCACCACGAAGATGATCGAATCGCTGTTCTGGAGTCGGGTCGCGATGAAGGGGCGTGCCGCGGTAAGATCGGACGCCAAACGATAGAACTGTCGATATTGGTCAAATAGCTCGACCACCGCCTCGAGATCGTCGGGCGTGGCTTGTCGGACCACCGGTTGGTTCGTTATGGCGACCTCGATTTCAAATGAGAATAGCCCACATACCGAGCAACGATCCGAGCGCCAATCCGAGGGCTAGCAGAACACCCTGCCACCGGGCTCGCTGCCGCACGGCCTCGCGGAGGGCACCGACCGACGCTAGGAATAGAACGGTTAGCCCGCCCAGGATCGCTACGTAGAGAATCATCGCAAGCATGCACTACCAACCCAGGAGCAATTTGGTACCCAGAAGCAATCCCGCGACCAGGAAGATCTTTCGAACCAGAGCGCCGCCCAGCCGGTCACCGAGTGATGAGCCCAAGTAGCCTCCAGCCATCGCGCCGATGAGCGCTGGGATCGTCAGGGAAAGGTCCAATGCGCCTCCATACCAGTACGACACGGCCGCCGCTCATCGCGGACACGGTGGTCGCCCCGAACGCAATCCCAAAAATCAGACCCGGGTGTGCCATCGTGCCGCGCCCCGCTGCAAATACTCGGCGAACCGCTCCGCGTCGATGTTGGCCCCACAAATCAGCAGGCCGGTCCGCTTTCCTTGGAGGCGTTCGCGAAGCGGACCGAGGGCGGCGGCCGTCGTGGCGGCACCGGCCGGCTCAACCGCCAGTTTGGCCCGGCTGAACAGAACATACATCGCCTCGGTCATATCGTCGTCGCTCACCAGCACGATGTCGTCGACGAACCGCTGCACCAAGTTGAGACTGTACGGCAGCGCAAACGGCGGGCTGAGACTGTCGGCAATCGTGCTCGGGCTCAATGCCTTTTCGGGCGCGCCGGACGCCACACTCCGTTTGATCACGTCGTTGCCGCTCGTCGCGACACCGTAGACCAGGCATCCGGGCCGCATCTGCTTGATAGCCGCCGCCATGCCACCGATCAGCCCGCCCCCACCAATCGGGACTACCACGGCTTCGAGATCATCAACCTGACGAATGAACTCCAGTCCAAGGGTGGCCGTGCCGGTTGCCGTCAGCGGACCCTCAAATGGATGAACGAATGTCCGCCCCTCCGACAACTCGATGTGCTTGACCAACGTGAACGCCTCATTGACGTCCTCGGCCAGCACGACTTCGGCGCCAAACCGATGACACAAGTCCACCCGGGCCGGACTCGCGGTTTTCGGCATCACGACCTTTGCGCTGGTACCGAGCGTGTGAGCCGCGTAGGACACCGCCGCCGCATGGTTCCCGGCACTCACGGCCGTCACGCCGCGACGCCGCTGGTCGTCGGTCATCGCCAGAACGTTGTTCACCGCCCCTCGGGCCTTGAAGGTGCCGGAGTGCTGGAACAGCTCGAGTTTGAGAGTGGCCGAGATCAAGTCGTCCCGCCATTCCCATACCGGTGTCTGCCGGACGAACGGCGCCAGCCGGGTCGCCGCGGCGATGATGCCTTGCAGAGTCGGGGGCGCGTCCGTCACTTTAGTTCCTAGTCCGAGAGTGAGCCATCAGGGGACCGACCCACGGCCGGTGTCTTGTCTTTGCGGGAACGGTAGGGTCGGAGGCGCCGCACAACGGAGGTTGGCACATGGTCAAGGAAGCGTTGTTGGTAATCATGGCGGTGGCAGGATCGGGCTGCAACCGCAACCGGGTGGAAACCGAGGTCGACCCTAACGCCGCGACCCTATTGGTCGTCGACAACCAGGCGTTTCCCGACATGACGATCTATGCCCTCGAGGGCGGTCGACGGGTGCGCCTTGGCCTGGCCGGCGGCAACAGCCAAACCAAATTCACCTTGCCGAAGTACTTGGTCCGCAATCTGACATCGATCCGGTTCCAAGCCGATCCGATCGGGAGCTCCCGGGCGCCGGTCTCTGACGAAATCACCGTCAGCCCCGGAGATGA
>JAYVJS010000508.1:0-12004 GCA_043769075.1 Gemmatimonadota bacterium
GGCCACGAGGGCCCGTGGGTGAGGGCTCGGCGCTCGGCGCTCGGCACTCGGCACTCGGGACCCTGGACTCGGCGCTCGGCGCGGGGGGCGGGGGGGAACGGGTGCGGACGGTGGGGTTGACGGCGTACTATGGGGCGTTTGCGGCGGTGAAGGATGTGTCGCTCGGGTTTGAGAGCAATCGGGTTCATGCGTTGATTGGGCCGTCGGGGTGCGGGAAGTCGACGTTCCTTCGAACCTTAAATCGGTTGCATGAGGAGGCCGGCGGGCATGTGACCGGGCGGGTGTTGCTGGACGGGGACGAGATCTATGGGTCAAAGGTCAATCTGACCCAGCTCCGGCGCCGGGTGGGGATGGTCTTTCAGAAGCCGACTCCCTTCCCCACGATGTCGATCTTTCAAAACGTGGCGGCGGGGCTCAAAGTCGGAGACCAACTGCCACCGGGCCGGGTCGGTGAGGTGGTCGAACGGGCCTTGCGGCAAGCGGCGCTGTGGGAGGAAGTCAAAGACCGGCTCAAGAGCAGTGCCATGGCCTTGTCGGGCGGCCAGCAGCAGCGGTTGTGCATTGCCCGGACCATCGCCCCGGAGCCCGAGGTGGTGTTGCTTGACGAGCCGACCGCGTCACTCGACCCCCAAGGCACCCAGCGGATCGAGGAGCTGCTGTTTGGGCTCAAGGATCACTTCACGATCATCATCGTGACCCACAACATGCAGCAGGCGGCCCGGGCCTCGGACACGACGACGTTCTTCTACCTCGGCGACATGATCGAAACCGGCCCGACGAAACAGATGTTCACGACCCCGACCAACGATCGAACCGAAGCCTACATCACCGGGCGGTTCGGGTGAGCATCTCGGCGCTCGGCGCTCGGCCCTCGGCACTTGGGGTGGAGGGGTTTTCCTTTTTTTACGGGAAGCGACAGGCGTTGTTTGAGGTGTCGTTCGAGGTGGAGCGGCGGGCGGTGACGGCGATCATTGGGCCGTCGGGGTGTGGGAAGTCGACGTTTTTGCGGTCGATCAACCGAATGAACGATTTGGTGCCGGGGGCGCGGTACGAGGGGCGGATTACGATCGAGGGCATGTCGATCCTGGACCGGTCCACCGACCTGGTGAGCTTGCGGCGGCGGGTCGGGATGGTGTTTCAGCGGCCGAATCCGTTTCCCAAGACGATTTTTGAGAACGTGGCCTATGGGCCCCGGCTCAACGCGCTGGTTCCAACTCGGGAGCTGCCCGAGGTCGTGGAACACTGTTTACGGCAGGCGGCGCTCTGGGATGAGGTCAAGGACCGGCTCGACCAACCGGCCACAGGCCTCTCCGGCGGGCAGCAGCAACGGCTCTGCATTGCCCGCGCTCTGGGGAACCGGCCGGACATCCTCCTCATGGATGAGCCCTGCTCCGCCCTCGACCCGATCGCAACCCAGCGGATCGAGGAGTTGATGTTCGAATTGAAGCAGCAGTACACGATCGTGATCGTCACCCACAACATGCAGCAAGCGGCCCGGGTGTCGACCACGACGGGGTTTTTCGACGCCGGCCGGCTGATCGAGTATGGGGCCACCAATCAGATCTTTACCGCACCAACGCATGAACGGACGGAAGCCTACGTTACGGGGAGGTTCGGATGACCACCGAAGGCCATCGGCATTTTCATGAAGAGTTGAGCCAAGTCAAGGTCCGGCTCCTCACCATGTCGACCGAGGCCGAAGCCGCCGTCCAGTTGGCGGTCGAAGCTCTGTTGGAACGGAACGGCGAAAAAGCCGCCCGGGTCATAGCTGGAGATCGGCTGATCGACCGGATGGAGGTCGAGATCGAGGAACAGTGCCTGAGCCTCCTTGCCCTTCAACAGCCGATGGCAAAGGATCTCCGCTTGTTGGTGGCCTCGATCAAGATCGCGAACGACCTGGAACGGGTTGGCGATCACGCGGTCAACATCTCCCAGTCGGCCGATCGGTTGGCCAAGCACCGGCCGATCACGCCGGAGCCGGAGATCTTCGAGATGGCCCGGCTGGCCCGGGAGATGTTGTCCGATTCGCTCGAGGCCTTCGTTCGGGGCGACGCCAATGCCGGACGGGAAATCTGCCTCCGCGACGACAAAGTCGACGCGCTGAATCGGTCGATGTTCCGGATCCTCTTGACCCACATGATGGAGGACCCCCATTCGATCGGGTCGGGCCTCGAGCTCCTGTTGGTGTCGCGGAACCTGGAACGGATCGCGGACCTGGCGACCAACGTCGGTGAGGATGTAGTCTTCTTGGTTGAAGGCAAGTCGATCAAGCACCACGCGGAGGACTTCGGAACCCAGTGACGGCTGCGAGCCAACCCCCTTCCCCCCAGGTTCCCGAGCGGATTGCCGCGATTGACGTCGGCTCGAACTCGATTCGACTTTCGGTGGCCGAGTATGAGCCGTCGAGCGGACTTCGGATCATCGATGAAGTGAAAGACCAACCCCGGCTCGCCACGGGGATTGCCGCCACCGGTCGTCTCGATGGCTTGGCCATGGACCGGGCCATCGCGGCCCTCAAACGGATGAAAGAAGTCGCCGACCGTCGTCAGGTCAGCCGGATCCGGGCCGTCGCAACCTCAGCGGTGCGCGAGGCCGACAACGGCCGCGAGTTCGTCAAGCGGGTCAAACGGGAAACCGGGATCGTACTCGAGGTCGTCAACGGCGACGTCGAGGCCAGCCTCTCCTATCGGTCGGTGGCCCACCACTTCAAACTCAGTAACAAGCGGGCCTTGATTGCCGACATTGGCGGGGGCAGCCTCGAGATGGTCGGCGCCGTCAATGGCCTAGTCGAGATGACGGCGTCGCTGCCGCTGGGCGCGGTTCGGCTGACCGAGATGTGGATCTCCGGCGACCGGCCGGCCCATAAGGAGGTGGACGAGCTCCGCGGGTGGGTTCGGAAGCGGCTCAAGAAAACGTTGGCCCGGCGCGAGTGGGGCAAGGCGGCGGTGATCGGCTCCGGCGGGACCTTCACGAACTTGGCCCGAATGGTTCGCGGGCGCCGGGGCCTCGGCGTCGGCGACGCGGTCCACGGGGAAGCCGTGACGACGGCCGAAGTCGAACAAATGTTGGAATGGCTGGCCACCAAGTCGTCGGAGGAACGGGCCGCCGTCCCGGGGCTTAACCCCGAGCGAGCCGACATCATCCTGGCAGGCCTTGGGGTGACGGCCGAACTACTTGACCTGATCGAGGCCCCGTCGCTCCTGGTGAGTGCTTACGGGCTCCGCGAGGGCCTGCTGCTCGAAATGGTCGGTGACGACCGGGCCTTGGCTGTCGATCCCCTCCGGGCGATGCGGGAATTCGTCGACCGGTGTCAGGGCGACAAACGTCATGTCGAGCAGGTCCGGGTCTTGGCCCTCGCGTTGTTCGACCGCCTCCATCACGTCCTCGGGGCCCCCCAGGACGAACGGGCCATCCTCGAGGCGGCTGGGTTGCTCCATGATGTCGGCCAGGTGGTCAGCTACCGGAGTCACCACCGGCACAGCTATCAATTGATCCTCCACGCCGACCGGTTGAACCTGGGGTCGCGGGAACGAATGTTGGTGGCTCTGATAAGCCGATACCACCGCAAGAAGGGCCCGAGCCGAAAGCATGACGAGTTTGCTCGGCTGTCCGAGGCCGACCAGGAAACGGTGCGGCGGCTGTCCGGAATCCTTCGGGTTGCCGACGGCTTGGACCGAGGCCACGCGGCCATGGTCGACACCCTGACCACCCGATTGACCAAGGACCAATTGTCGATCAAGGTGGCGGCAAAGAGCAATGGTGGAGACCTGTCACTCGAGATCTGGGGCGCTTCCCGCAAGGCTGATGTGCTCGAGAAGGTCCTCGGTCGCCAAGTGGTCATCGGGATCGCGTGAGCCCTGCGCCTTCGCGGCGGCGCTTCCTCAAGACAATTGGCGGCGCCGTGATTGGAACGCCGGCTTTGGGCGGGCTCTACGGCTGGCGGGTCGAGCCAACTTGGCTCGAGATCACCCGGCGGAGGATGCCGATCCCAGGGCTGCCACCGGCACTCGAAGGCAGGACGTTGGCGCACCTGTCCGATCTTCATATCGGGCCCCAAGTCGACACTGACTACCTGGTCGATGTCTTTCGTCGAACCACGGCGCTCGCCCCCGACTTCGTCGTCATTACCGGCGACTTGCTCACCTACAAGGGGCCCGATCCGGTCGCCCACCTTCGGTCCGTCTTCCAGCACCTACCTCAGGGCAAGCGGGGCACCTTCGTCACTCTCGGGAACCACGACTACGGCCGCAACTGGGGTGAGCCGTCGGTGGCGAATGCGGTGGCGGCGGCGGCTCGGAGCGCCGGTGCGGAGGTCCTCCGCAATCGAGCGGTGACGATCGACGGGCTTCAGTTCGCGGGGTTCGACGATCTGTGGGCAGGACGGTTTTCGCTCGACTGGACCAACAACCTGTCGGTGGCCCGCCCGACCATCGCCCTGTCGCACAACCCGGACACCGTTGACCTCCCAGGCTGGGATCGCTTCAACGGCTGGGTCCTGTCCGGCCATACCCACGGTGGCCAGTGCAAACCGCCGTTCTTGGCTCCGCCACTCCTCCCGGTCAAGAACCGGCGTTACACCTCGGGGGAGTTCGCTCTGAGAGGGGGTCGCCGCCTGTTCATCAGCCGGGGGGTCGGACACACGGTTCGGATCCGGATTAACTGCCGCCCCGAAGTGACCCTGTTCCGGCTGGTCCGTGAGAACGCCGGCGGCATACCGGCCTAGGTAGTCGCCCGGGCCAACCTCCCAAAAACGAATCCGCGACTCATCGTCAGGCCGTCGCTGATCGCCGCCAGGGTCTCGGCCTCTCGATAGGCCCATTCGAGCAGAGCCAGCTCGCCCTCGAGGGCTCGGCGTTCGGTGTCGTCGTTGGCCGCCATTTCCAGCGCGAGACGATCGACCAACGGGAGCCGCGGCAGCGCAGTGGTGGGCTCGCTCCCGAACCCGCCCCGGCCCCAGAACGACCGTTTGGTGAGATGGAGCGCCAGCCGCTCGGAGTCGGTGGCTACAGCAGCCGGCGGCGCCGGGGGCAGGAGGCCTTCGGGGTGGCGACCCCACCAACTCCGGAGCGCGATGGCCGCAACCCGGGCGAAGTAGCCGTCGGGATTGGCCGCATCCGACAACTTGGCCACCGCATACTGCACCGCCTGCTCCGAGGCGCCTCGGCCGTTGAGACGGGTCAGGAGCTTTCCGGCCACGCTGAGGCCCCGGTCGCCGAAGAGGGTAAGAACGCCACCGCTGTGCGGGACCACCAGCCGCCAACCCTCGCCCGGGTCAGGCCGTTTGAGCTCGGCGTGCTCGAGGTCCCGAATCCGAATCGGGACCAATCCGGAACCAGACTCCGCCAGCGCGACAACCCGGTCGGGCCGATGATGGAGCCGAAGCCACATCGTGAGATCATACTCCCGCCGGATTCCCAACCGAGTCGTGACGATCCCGACGGCCCGATCGGCCAGGCGTCCGACTTTCGTTCCAAGATCATTGGCTCCGGGCAACCACTCTTGGAGGTACCGTCCGTACCGCCAGGCCGCCATTTCCGGCTTCAGGGGCGATCCGATTCGGACCAACCCCAACCCGGGAGGCACTTCCGCCAAGCCGATGTTGGCGGTTGAATAGCGAAGGCGGGTGGCCCGAAACAAGCGCTCGCAGGCTTCAACGGCCTCCCACCGTTCTTCGATCGGGACCAAATTCCATCGGTCGCAGGCGCGACAGATGGCCCACATGCGCCCCCGGGCCGGATCGAACGCGAGGCGCCGGCCGATTGGGAATTCCTCGATCACATCGTTGGTACCGAGGGATACGTTGCAGGAGAGACAATGGCTATACATGGTTAGGCCCCATAGGGCACCCAAATGTTCTTGACTTGGGTGGCCTCTCGTAGGAATTCCTCACCGGCACCCTCCCCATCATCGAACCACTCCCGGGCCCGGCCGTGATCGACCCACGTCCGTTTCAGATTCCCGGCCGACAGTTTCTCAACCTTGCCACTCAGGTCCCGGCTTCCGAAGCACCAGATCCCGTCAACGTCATCATGCGCCGCCAATACTGGGGCCAACTCATCGGTCGCGCCCGTCACGATATTGATCACGCCGGCGGGGACGTCCGAGGTATCGAAGACCTGGTAACAATCGAGGGCGGCGAGCGGGGCCTTGCCCGATGGCACCACGACGACCGCGTTGCCCATCGCCACCGCCGGCAAGACGACCGACAGAAACCCGAGCAGCGACGGCGACTCCGGGGCAACGATCCCGAGGACACCTAACGGTTCCGGCATGGCCAACGTCACACTGCGCATCGGGGTCGGATGGACCCGCCCGTCATACTTGTCCGCCCAAGCCGCGGCCAAGAAGGCTCGCCGGACAGCCACCGCCACCTCTTCCCGCGCGGCCGCCTCGGCCACCCCGGTACTCCGGACCAACCCAGCCGCAAACTCCTCCGCCCGCACCGAGAGGTTTTCCGCCACAAAATAGAGAATCTGGGCCCGCAAATGCGCCGTACTCCGCCCCCAGCCCCCCGCCGCCGCTCGAGCCGCCTCGACCGCGTTCCGAACGTCCTTCCGATTCCCAAGCCCGACCTCGCCCCCGCCAACCGCGAGGCTGTACCCAGAATCCGGCCGGACCTGCTTCCCGCCGATGTACAGCCTGTAGGTTCTCGGTACTTGCTCGGTACTCGGCCGTCGTTCGGCACTCGGCGCTCCGGGTTGGGCACTCGGCTGGGGCGGTAGCGAATCCGCCGTGCCGAGTGCCGAGTGCCGAGCCCGCCGAGCATACTCGTAGAGGCCTTCGCGGCCCCCTTCCCGGCCGAAGCCGCTTTCGCGGTAGCCGCCGAAACCACTGGCGGCGTCAAAGACGTTGGTGCAGTTGATCCAGACGGTGCCGGCTTTGATTTGAGGGCCAATGTCGAGGGCGGTGTTGACGTTCTCGGTCCAGATGCTGGCCGCAAGGCCGAAGCGAGTGTTGTTGGCCAGTTCGACGGCTTCGGCGGGGGTCCGGAAGGTCATGGCGACGACGACGGGGCCGAAGATCTCAACCTGGGCAATGGTCGACGCCGGGGCCACATCCGTGAACAGCGTCGGCGGGTAGAACAGGCCGTCGGCTGGGCAGGGCCAGCTGGGCTGCCAGAGGGCGGCACCTTCCCGAACACCTTGAGCGACCAACGAGCGAATCCGTTCCAGTTGCACTGGGGCCACGATCGCGCCGATGTCGATCGATTTGTCGAGCGGGTCGCCGACGCGGAGGGTTTCCATTCGGGCCCGGAGCTTGTCGTAGAGCTGGTGGGCCACCGGCTCTTGGACCAGAATCCGGGAGCCGGCACAGCAGACCTCTCCCTGGTTGAACCAAATCGCGTCGACCACGCCTTCGACCACGCTGTCGAGATCGGCATCGTCGAACACGATGAACGGCGACTTCCCGCCTAGCTCGAGCGAGAGCTTCTTCCCGGTGCCGGCCGTGGCGACCCGAATGCTCCGGCCGACATCGGTCGAGCCAGTGAAGGCGATCTTGTCGACCCCGGGATGAGCCACCAAGGCTTCACCAGTGCGGCCGTCACCGGTCACGATGTTGACGACCCCTGGCGGGAGGCCGGCCTGCTGACACAACTCTCCGAACAACAGGGCCGTGAGCGGGGTGTACTCCGCCGGCTTGAGCACGACGGTGTTCCCCATCGCGATAGCCGGGGCAATTTTCCACGCCAACATGAGGAGCGGGAAATTCCAGGGAATGATCTGGCCGACGACCCCGAGTGCTTCGTAGCCGGGGAGTTCAGCGCTCATCAGCGCCGCCCATCCCGCATGGTGGTAGAAGTGCCGGGCCACCAAGGGGACGTCGATGTCGCGCGATTCCCTGATCGGCTTGCCGTTGTCGAGACTCTCGAGGACCGCGAGCAGTCGGCTGTGTTTCTGAACCTGGCGGGCCACGGCGTAGAGGTGGCCGGCCCGGCTGTGACCGCCTAACGCGGCCCATCCAAGCTGCGCCTTCCGGGCCGAGGACACGGCGGTGTCGATGTCGGTCGCGGTCCCCTGGGTGACCGTCGCCAGGTCCGCTCCGCTCGCCGGATTGGTGGTCGGGAAGGTTGGCCCGGTCGATGGGGTAAACTGGCCGCCGATGAAGTGGCCGAATCGGCGGCCGTGTCGATCGAGCCACGCGGTGGCTTCCGCGACGGCTTCGGGGGCGGTTCCCCAGGCCATGGAATCAAACTCGGCTCTCGGCATGCTCGGATCTCGGCTCTCGGCGCTCGGTTAGGGGAGGGGGTGTCGGTGAGCGGCGGAGTAGCGGCCGGTGGCGTGGAACTCGAGTTGGCGTTCGATGTCGGTAAGCAAAGTGCTGGCGCCGAACCGGAAAAGAGTGGGAGCTAGGTAGGCCGGGCCTAGTTCTTCCTTCATCATGGCGAGCCAGTCGAGGGATTCCTTGGCTTTGCGGATGCCGCCGGCGGGTTTGAAGCCGACTCGGTGGCCGGTGCGTTCGTGATAGGTGCGAATCGCTCGAGCCATGACCAGGCCGACGGGAAGGGTGGCGTTGACCGGCTCTTTGCCGGTGGAGGTTTTGATGAAGTCGGCGCCGGCCATCATGCAAACCAAGCTAGCCCGATAGACATCGCGGAGGGTGCCGAGTTCTCCGGTGCCGAGAATGGTCTTGAGGTGGGCTGGCCCGCAGGCGTCGCGAAAGGTCCGGACTTCGTCGTAGAGCGCTTGCCAGTTTCCCCCGAGGACGTGGGCCCGGGTGATGACGATATCAATTTCGCGCGCACCCGCCGCCACCGAAGCGCCAATTTCTTGGACCCGTTGCGCGAAGGGAGACAGGCCGGCCGGGAACCCCGTCGACACGGCCGCCACCGGAATGCCGCTCCCTTCCAGCGCTCGAACGGCGGTCTCGACAAAGGCATGGTAGACGCAGATCGCCGCCGTGGTGATCGGCTGGTCGGAGTAGCCTAACGCTTCGAGCAGGTCATCTCGGACCGGCCGACGGGCTTTGGCGCAGAGACGTTCCACCCGCTTGGCGGTGTCGTCGCCCGAGAGGGTGGTCAAGTCGATCAGCGTCACCGCCCGAAGAAGCCACCCGACCTGATGGTCCTTTTTGACGGTTCGGCGCTTGGGCAAGGTGTCGGCTCGCCGTTCGACGGCGCTTCGGTTGACCCGAGCGTCGCGAACCCAGTCGAGTTCCAATGCCATCCCGGGATTTCGCGGCGCGGGCGCCGGACTCGGGATCGGCATTGGTGTCGCGGCCAATACCTTAGGCCGGTATCGGACACCATTCCGGGTCAGCGGCTCCACCGGATTCTATCCAGGCAGGCGGTGGGCAACCCGCTCGGCAATCAGGGCTGGGTTGCGAAAGAAGAGGACCAGCAGCATCCCGGCAACGAACCCGCCGGCATGGGCCCAAAACGCGACTCCACCGGACTCTGACTGGAGGGCCGGAATGCCACCAAGAATCTGGAGCAAGAACCAATAGCCGAGCATCGCGACCGCCGGGACGGCGATTCTGGTGATGAAAATGCCGAGGAACACAACCATATGGACCCGGACCTTGGGGTATAGAACGATATAGGCACCCATGACCCCGCTGATGGCGCCCGACGCCCCAACCATCGGGATTGGGCTGCTGGGATTGGCCGCCGCCTGGGCGACGACCGCGGCTACCCCGGTGGCGAGGTAGAACAGGACGAATCGCGCTTTCCCCATCGAATCTTCGACATTGTTTCCGAAGACCCAGAGGAACCACATGTTGCCGAGCAGATGAAGCCAGCCCCCATGGAGAAACATCGAGGACAGCACGGTGAACCAGTTGCCCCGCACCGTCTCACACCCGAGTCGCTCCAATCCGGGCACCGGGGTCCCGGCCGGGAGGTGGCCGAAGGTCGCCCCCGGAATCAGGCCAAGGTTGCAAACCGAGGCCGACAGCTGAGGATCGGTTCCCATTCCTTGGACGAAGATCCAGGCCGCGACGTTGAGGCCGATCAGGACGAAGGTGACGACCGGGGTCGTGAGGGTGGGGTTATCGTCTTTGTAGGGGAACATGTCTCAATATAAGGCCGATCCGAAGCCCGGCGGCCAGGGGCCAACCGAGGGGTCCTCGGGTATATTCCTAGATCTCAGCTGGAGGCGTCCGTGGCCCGTTCGACCGGTCTCTTGTCCCTGCTCCTCGTTGCGGCCACTGCCCCCGCTAGCGCCCAGGGGTTTGAAGGGACGATCGTGACCCAGACGTACAGCGGAGGCAAGCCGCGAGGGGAGATGGTCGCGAGCTACCGGGGTTCGACCACCCGGATCGACATGGCGCGGGCCGGGGGGCGCCCGACCGGCTACATGCTGATTGAGGCCGGCTCGTCGGTTTGGACGACCGTGATGCCGGCCCAGAAGACCTACACCAAGATGGACCTCAAGGCCATCGCCAAGGACCCGCGAATCCAGCCAGCCCCGACCACCCGAACCAAAGCCCCGACCATTACGAAGACGGGCGCGAGCGAAACCATCGCCGGCTTCCGGTGCGATCATGTCGTGATCGAGAGTCAGGACGGTTCCTCGATTGATATGTGCATTGCCAAAGGGTTGGGGTTCTTTGGGATGTTCGGCGGAAGCCCCGGGCTGGGCGGCCAAGCGACCCCTGGCGCCATCGACGTGCCGCTCGAGTACTGCGAGTTGGTTGCGACCTACAAGGATGGGTTCCAGCCGCTCAAGGTCGAGCGAGTGAAGGGTAGTGCGCGGGAGACGATCATGGAGGTTACCCGGATCGAGAAAAAGAAACTCGATCCGGCAACTTTCGAGGTCCCCGCTGGGTTCAAAGAATTCGACCTCAATGCGCTCATGAAAAAGCTCCCAATCCCGGCCCAGCGGCGGCCGCCCACTACCTGAGACCAGGCTGACGATGTCGATTGCGAGGTCCCTCCTCCTCAAGGCGGCCGAAAGCCAGTGGCTTGCCGACCAGATGTCCCGCCGCTCGTTCTCCCGCCGGGCGATTCGAAAGTTCATGCCGGGTGAGGAGCTGGCCGACGCGATAGGCGCCGCCTCCACGCTGCAGGACCGGGGCATGGGCAGCCTGTTCACGAGACTCGGGGAGGGCCTCACGAAGCTCTCCGATGCCGAGAGCGTTCGGGATCACTACCTCGAAGTCTACGACCAGTTGGCGGCCCGGAAACTCAAGACCTGGGTGTCGATCAAGCCGACCCAGCTGGGCCTCGACATCGACGCCGGGAAGTGCCGCGAGTATCTCCATAGCCTCGCCGCCAAAGCGGCCAGCACCGGCTCCTCGCTGTGGATCGACATGGAGGATTCGAGCTACGTCGACCGGACATTAGCCCTCTACCGGGACCTCAAGACCAAACACGAACCGGTTGGGCTCGCCATTCAGTCTTACCTGTTTCGGACCCCAGAGGACATCGAAGCCCTGTTGCCGCTCAAGCCCTGGATCCGGTTGGTCAAGGGCGCGTACGCCGAGCCCGCATCGGTGGCGTTCCCGGTCAAGCGGGACAATGATCTGGCGTTCTACGATCTGTCGCTCAAGATGTTGGAGGGCGTGAAGAAGTACGGCGGGCTCCCGGTGTTCGGGACCCATGATATCGCCCTGCTGGAGCGGATCGTCGGTGCGGCCAAAGAACGGGGAATCAAGCCGGGTCAGTACGAGATCCACATGTTGTACGGCATCCAGACCGCCGCGCAACGCGACTTCGTGGCCCGAGGGGAAACCGTGAAGGTACTGATCAGCTATGGTCACGCCTGGTTCAAGTGGTACATGCGGCGGCTCGCCGAGCGGCCGGCAAACGTCATGTTCGTCGTCAAGAGCATGCTGGGCTAGCCGCGAGGCCGATATGGCGTTTCGAAAGTTCGTGGACCGTGAAGGGTATGAATGGGAGGTCCGACCCCGGACCCGGTCCGACTGGGACCTGACCCCGTGCGGGAGCAATCCGCATTTGGCCCGGAATGCGCCCTCGCCGGGGTACGAGAAGGATCCATTCGAGTTGAGCCGGGAGGAACTGCAGAAGCTGCTCGACTCGGCGCCGATCCCGAAGCCGCGGGCC
>JAYVJS010000509.1:0-5414 GCA_043769075.1 Gemmatimonadota bacterium
GAAAAAGAGCGACGTGATGGACATGGGGCCGGCCGGGGTCTACCAGATGTTTGAGGTCGGCGGTGTCATGTTAGGCGGGATCTACAACAAACCACCCGAGCTACCCGCGCCCGGCTGGCTGCCCTACGCCAAAGTCAAAGATGCCAAACGGTCGGCGGCCGCCATGACGGCGACTGGTGGCGCGGTCATGGTCGGCCCGATGGCGGTGCCCGGCGGAACCTGGATCGTGATGGCGATGGATCCCCAGGGAGCCGCGTTCGCCGTAGCCGCCGATGAGGAGGGGCCCGCCGTGAAGAAGGCGGCACCCAGGAAAACGGCCAAGCGAGCCGCGGTGAAGAAGCCGCCCAAGAAGGCCGCGGCCAAGAAATCTCCACCAGCGAAGAAGCCGGCGGCCAAGAAATCTCGGGCACCGAAGAAGCCGGCGGCCAAGCGAAAGGCGGCCAAGAAACCGAAACGGGGGAAGCAGCCGGCCCGTCGGCGAGCGTGACGGGCGGTCCCGAACGTGATGCTGACGCCGGGATCTTCAGAGAGCGGTTGGCCCTCGCTCACATCGGTAGCTCAAACGGCCGGAAGACCTGGCCTCCGTACACCCGTGTGGGCGTCAGGTACCGGTAGATCCAGTTGAGACCGAGCCGGCCGCCGTCGTTCGATCCCCAGCAGTAGATCCTGGCGTCGGCCTTCCCGATCCCGCAGGCGCCGAAGGAGCTCACGTCGAGGGCCGAGTACTTAAGGCTGCTGGACACCTTGGTCGGGACCGCCCGGCTGGTCTTGGTGTCGTCGCCGAGGAATCCTGTATAGTTCACGCCCCAGCAGTAGGCGTCATCGGTGGTGGTCAGCCCGCAGGTGAACCCGCCGCCCACTTGAACGGTCCGAAAGACCTGCCCGCCCGCCACAGCGCCGTATTCCGCCGTCGTCGCGAAACTGGTGGTTCCGTTCCCAAGCTGCCCGTCCCGGTTGTCGCCTCGGCACCAGGCTGATCCGCCGGTCTTAAGAGCGCAGTAGTGGACCAATTGAATGCCGAAGGCCCCGAAGCCACCGTGGGTCAGCCAGTCGTTGGCGGCGCCGTCCTGGGTGAGGGTCGTCCCGAGGAGTCCCTGGCGGAGGGTGCCGTCGGTGGCGACGGCGTTAATGCTCGATCCTCGCATGGTGAAGGACCGGAACAGGATCGATCCGATCCGGAGCGGCGTGGTCTGGATACCCGAGGTGGCGGTTTGACCCCAACAATAGAGCTCGCCGGAGCCGGTGAGGCCGCAGGCGGTGTACCCGCCGGCGTCAAGGGCGGTAAACGTGAGGCCGCCGGTAACCGACCGTGCGGTGGTCGGCGACGCCGTGGTCGTGCCGTCGCCGAGCTGGCCGAGGGCATTGTCACCCCAGCAGTAGGCCTTGCCTAACGGATCGAGGACGCAGGCCGCCGTGGTGCCGACGGCGACCTGGCGCGCCACGACGCCGATGTTCCGAAGGCTGGGCGACAACTCCTGATCGCTGCCGCCCCAGCAATAGACTTGGTCGCCCGTGGTGGTGGCACAGTTCCGGACACCGTTGGACGAGAGGCTTCGAAATGCGACACCGGCCGGAGGCAAATCGGCCGGGTGGGGATTGTAGGGGAGGTAGACCGTCCCGAGCTGCGAGGCACCATCCCCCCAGCACTTAAGGGCCCCGGCTGGATCGATCCCGCAGCTGCTGTTGATGCCGGTGGCGATCACCGGCATCAAACCGCCCGCCACCGGCTTGGGCGTCAACCACTCGCCGGGTTCGGTTCCATCACCGACAACACCCTTGCCCCAGCAATAGGGTTGGTAGTCGACCGAGCTGGCGCAGACCCGGATGTAGGTGCCGGCCGAGACGGTCCGGAACCGGACCGAGCCGGCCACGGCGGTCGGCAACTCCCGGTCGGTCTTGTCGCCGTTGCCTAACACTCCGTTGAGGCCACGGCCCCAGCACCAGAGAGTTCTGGTCTTGGCCACCGCGCAGGCATTCCAGGGGCCTAACGAGATGTCGTCGAACCGCTCGTCGGTGATCACCGGCCGGGGGTCGAGCGACCCGGCGGCAATCCCAGTTCCCATACCAAAGGGGTTCTGACCCCAGCAATAGGCCCGGCCGGCATCGTCGGTGCCGCACGCCCATTCGTTCCCCACCGCCAGGCGGCGAAGCTGAATCGATCCCGGCACCTTCGCGGGGGTCAGATCTTTCGACTGGCTGCTCGGAATCAGGGTGCCGCCGAGCCGGTCGCCCCAACAGTAGACGGCACCGGTGGTGGTGGCCGCGCAGCTGGTTCGTTCGCCGGTGGCCACGAAGTTCGGAGTTTCCGGAAGCGAGACCCGGACCGGGGCCGTCCTCTTGGTCTGGGTTCCGTCGCCCAGTTCACCATCGGAGTTGAAGCCCCAACACCAGACCTGGGCGTTGAGCGTTAGGCCGCAGGTATGGGCGCCGGCGGCTGCCAGCATTCGGAATTTGAGCCCGCCGGCCACCGCGGTTGGGGGCCCCCGGTCGACGGTCGAGCCGGTGCCGAGTTCCCCGTGGTCGTTGGTGCCCCAGCAATAGGCCGAGCCGTCGGGGGCCAACCCGCAGGCGTGGAGGCTTCCGATGACCACCGTGCCGGTCGCTGGGGTCGAGCGGGGTGACACTGTCAGCGGGATCGAGTCGACTCGCCCTTCGGTCCGGGCTCGGATGTAGCCCGTTCCTTCCGTCAGCGCGGTGACCAATCCGGAGCTCGACACCGTCGCAACGGCGGGGGCTGAGGTTTCCCAGGTCACCGGCCGTTCGAGCGGAGACCCGGCCGTGTCCTTCGGGGTCGCGGCCAACTGGAGTTGTGACCCAGTGAGGAGTTGGGCGGCCGCCGGGCTGATCGCGATCACCGCCACCGGGGGGACCGTTTCCAGGATCGCGTAGGTGCTGAATGAACTGGTTGGGCCGGCTACCTGCTTGGCCGCGGTGTCGACCGTGCTACCGGCCACTTCGTTCCAGGTCGTTCCCGAAAGCCGGTACAATCGGAGGTTATGAGCCAGGGCGGTGACCGGTACCACGGAGCCGCGATAGCTGATCCGGATCGTCACCGGCACGGCAAAGGTCCCGCTCGGACCGAAGTCAAAGGCGGTGCCCGCGATCAATCGCGGATTGGCCGGGGGGTTGGCGACCGGGGTAATGGTGATCGTCCGCTCGCTGGTGAGGGCACTCGCCGGCAGGGTTACCCGGGCTACACTGTCGGCGGTGGCGGCCACCCCTCCGGTTTGGCCCACGACCGCGCCGTCTCGGACCGTGATCGCTGCCGAGGCGGACTTGCCTTCGCTGGTGGCGGTGATGCTGGCCGCGCCGGCGGTGACGCCGGCGACCACCCCGTCGGCGGACACGGTCGCGACCCCGGCGGCGCTCGTGGTCCAGGTGACGGTCCGGCCGGAGAGGGTGGCTCCGGACTGGTCTTTGAGGGTCGCGCTGATCGGAATCGTTTGACGGGGTACCACGGTCGCGGTATCGCGACTCAGGGTCACCGTGGCGACGGCCGGTGGCGGCGGGGGCGGGGGTGGCGGCGGCGGGGTGGGGGTGACGGTGCTGCCGCCGCAGCCGGCCAGCAGTGCCATGCCAATCAGTCGAAGTCGCATCGGGCCCTGAGTCCTGAGGGGGGGTATCTCGACACGCGCAGGGCCCCGTCGGATTGGCTCATGGCCCGAGTATTGGTCGGGAGCCGGTCCCGGTCAATGCTCGCGTCAAACCCGACGAACTTCCGCCAGGGGCGGCTGAGAGAGCCGGTTCGTAAGTCAAAATCCTGTCGGCCCTTAGGGGTCGGGTTAGTTCAGTTGATCCTGAGATGATAGCGCGCTGATGGCAGGTCGCCATCTTGTCGCCATCACACCAGCGGCATCGATGCAGTTCCAACCCATCTTTGGAGAAACACATGCGACGGACGGCACAGGTGGTACTTTTTTTCGGCGCCTTGGCCTTGGGCCACACTACGACGGTTTTGGCTCAGGGGGCGTTTAGCGCAAAGCAGGTTCGAATCGGGCCGGTAATCGGGTTCGGTGGTTTGGGCGGGGCGAACACCTCGTTTGGCGGCCGGTTCGAGAAGGGGATCAAGGAGCTCCCCAATCTTGGCAACGGGGTCCTCAGCGTTCAGTTGAGCGTCGACTACTACTCCTATAGCGCGGCGCTTACGGGAACCAACGACTTTAGCTTTAAGTACATCCCCTTCAGCGGGACGGTCAACTATCACATCAACACGAAAAGCGACAAATTTGACGCCTTTGTCGGCGCCGGCCTCGGGTATCTCTCGGTGAGCACCTCCTACACGGGTGCCGGTTCGTTTTCGGGGAGTGGGATCTACTTCGTTGGTCGGGTCGGCGGGAGCTACAGCCTGGCAAAGGCCATTGCGGTTTATGCCGATGCCGGGGCCGGTGCCGCCACGCTCAACGCCGGCATCATGTTTGATCTGGGAAAGAAGTAGCGATCGTGGGGGTCCGTCGACCCCCAGACCGGAATTGAACCTGTGATCGGCCGCTAGTTCCCCGCGGCGGCCGAGTTGTCCTTGAGATACCGGTCAAAGAACCCCAGCATGTCCTGTAACATCTGCTTGGTGTTCTCCCGCCCGTACACGTAGTAGGTCTCGCCCGGATAGGCCTTGTACTCCACGATCTTGGAGTGCTTGGCCAGCTCCCGGGCATACTTCCACGCCGCGTAGTCAGCGTCCAACACATCCAGCCCATACCCGTGAATGATCATCGCCGGGGCGGTCGCGTCCTTGGCCTTGAGGATGGCCGAGCTCCGGCGGTAGATCGCCTCGACCGCCGGGGTCGAGGGCCACTGGCCCAACTCATAGTGGAGCAACTGACTGTGCTGCAACACCGGGACGATGTTGTGGAAGTCCTTCACGTCCCCGTAGCCCGATCCGGAAATCGCCGCCTGGAACACGCCCGGGGCAAAGGAAATCGCGTACATCGTGAGCATCCCGCCGTAGCTGATCCCGGTAATCCCGATCTTGCCCGGGTTGACGTACGGCTGCTTCTTGGCCCAGGCTACGCCGGCAAGGACATCGGTCAGGTCGCCGTGGCCCCAGTCCCGGTTGTTCAGGTCTTCAAACCGCTTCCCATAGCCCGAGCTGCCCCGGACGTTAGGCGCGATCACGACGTATCCGCGGCTCGCGAAGAACTGGGGTTGGATCTGGTAGCTGTCGTTGAACTGCTGGGTCGGGCCGCCGTGGACGTACATGATGACCGGGGCCCGGTCGCCGGGGTTGAGGTTCTTCGGCTTGTAGAGGTAGGCGTTGATGGTGAGGCCGCCGTTGACCCAACTGATCTTCTCCGGCGTGATCAACTCGCCCGCTCCGGTATCGTTCCCGCCGGCAAAGGTCAGTTGCCTGGGGGTGCCGCCGGCCGCCGCCACGACATAGAGATCTTGGGCCTGCGTCGGCGACCCAAATCCATAGG
>JAYVJS010000510.1:0-4550 GCA_043769075.1 Gemmatimonadota bacterium
GTCGAATCCGCAATTCCCCGCTTGATCAGATAGTCGAGACCGGTCTGAATATCCTGGTAGTCGCCCCCGCCCCAGTCGCGCAGGTTGGCCGCCATGTACTTCGATCCGTACCCGGTCGAGCCGCGAGGGTTGGGGAGAAAGGCCACCCAGCCTTTGGCGGCGTAGACCTGGGCCGGGTTGTACCAATTGGCTGGGAACGACTCATCCCACACACCGGAGGGGCCGCCGTGAATGATCGCCACGGTCGGGTAGCGCTTGCCGGGCTGATACCCCACGGGATACACCACGACGCCTTCGGCTTCCATCCCGTCTTTGCTTTTCCAACGGACCACTTCGCCTTTGCCCATGGCCACCGACGCCAGCTCCGGATGGAGCTTCGTCACGGCGGTCTGAATCCAGGGCGACTCGACCCGAGCGACATAGACCTCGTCCGGGGTGTCGGTCGCCGACCGGCCAAAGGCGATCATCCGGCCGTCGACCGACATCGAGGGCGCGCCGCCCCCAAACAGGCCTAACGAACCTTTGAGGTCGGAGATCTGTCGGACCGTGCCGCCACCAGCCGGAACCTGGTAGAGCTCGATCCGGGTCCGAGTCAGCGCCCAGAAGTAGAGCGACTTGCCGTCGGGCGACCACACACTCGGCCCCGGCTGGTAGAGAAAGCCCGCCGCCACCGGCTTCGGGACGCCACCGGCCGCGGGCACGACCACCAATTGGGACTGGGTGAAGGTGCTCAACTTGAGCGGCTTTGTGTCGAACGCGATCATCGTCCCATCCGGCGACCAACTCGGATTGCCGTCGGGGCCGGTGTTCTCGACCAGCTTACGGGTAGAACCCGAAGCCACATCGACGATCATGACATCGCCCAACCGGAAATCATCGGCCCGGGGCGTGGGTACGGTGGAGTAGGCAATCTGCTTGCCGTCCGGCGCCCAGTTGAGCCCGGTGATCTGGTAATCGCCTTTGACGACTTCGGCGGATTTGGAGGTGCCCAGATCGAAGACCCAGAGTCGGGCCGGCACGAAGTTGCGATCGACCTCGATCGCATCATCCTTCTCCTTCTGCTTTCGCTCCTCCTCGGCGGTCGGCTCGCGGGCGGCGATGTAGGCGATCCGCTTGCTGTCCGGCGCCCATTCGAACGACTGGACCCCCGATTTTGAATCGGTCAGCTTCTCGGCCTCGCCGCCGAACGGCGAGATCCGATAGACCTGCGGTTTGCCGTCGCGACCGGAGACGAAACCGATCGATTTCCCGTCCGGTGACCACCGGGCCTGATCGTCGGCGGTTTTGCTGTTGGTGAGCCGGATCGGTTGCCCCCCCGCCGCCGACACCAACCACACGTCGGAGTTGGAGGTGCTCTCCTTGAGATCCGGCACCGAGACCGTGTACGCAATCCATCGCCCGTCGGGCGAAATCCGCACCCCGCTCAACGCCCGCATCCCGGCCGCTTGCTCAGGCGTCAGGCCGGCTTGCGCGAACGCAAGATTAGCCCCGATGAACAGCAACCCCGCCGAGAGACTACCGATCATCTTCATGGGACTAACTCCGGTTTGTCCTTCGGCTCGATGCCGAGGACCTGTTTGGCGAAGAAGGCGTACTCGCGTTTGATCTTGTCGAGTTGGTGTCGCGGCTCGGAAAGGCCATGGCCCTCCCGGGGAAAAAAGACCAGAGCGACCGGAACGTTGTTTTTCTTGAGCCCCATATAGAGCTCTTGAGCCTGGCCGATCGGCACTCGGGTGTCCTGCTGGCCGTGGAGAATCAGAGTCGGGGTCTTGGCCTGCTTGATCGACATCATCGCCGAGGCCCGCCGGTAGGCCGTTTCGTCATTCCAGGGTTCGGCTCCGAAGTAGTTGTCGAGCGTCGTCTGGAGATCGTTGGTGGAGTACATCGAGTACATGTTCGTAAGGCCGGCGCCCACCATCAGCCCCTTGAACCGGTTGGTCTGCGTCAAAGTCCAAGCGGTCATGTACCCGCCATAGCTCCACCCGCTCTGACCAAGTTTGGTCGAGTCGGCGATCCCTTGCTTGATCAAGTGATCGAGACCGGCCTGAATGTCTTGGTAGTCGCCGCCGCCCCAATCCCTGACGTTCGCTTTGAGATGATTCTCGCCGTAGCCGCTCGAGCCTCGAATGTTGGGAAAGAAGCTGACCCAGCCCTGCCCCGCCCAGACGTGGGCAAAATTGCCCCAGTTTCCCGGGAAGGACTCCGTCCAGACGCCGGCGGGCCCACCATGAATGAAGGCGATCGTCGGGTACCGCCGCGCCGGGTCGTACCCCACCGGATACACGAGCAGGCCTTCGATTTCCATCCCGTCCCGGCTTTTCCACCGAATCGTGGCGCTCTTGCCTAACGAAACCTGGGCGAGCCCCGGGTTGTGGTCGGTCAACCGGCGCGGTTCGACCGTCGCGCCGAGCGAGGCCACATGGACATCGTTGGGCTGCTGGACCGTCCCCAAGGTGAACCCGACCCTCTGCCCGTTGGCGGACACGCTCACCTGGCTCATGACGCCGGGGGCTTGGGTCAACTGGCGGGGCTCCCCACCGGCCGCCGGCACCGCGAACAGCTGGGTCGTCGTCCGAACGCTCGCCGTGAAGTACAATGTTGCCCCATCCGGCGACCAGGTCGCTGCACCGGGCTGGTACAGAAAACCGGGCGCCACGGGGCGGGGCCGGCCGCCTTCCGAGGGGACAATCGTTAAGCGCTGCTGGCCGAAGGCGCCCAGGGTATCGCCCCGAGTCAGGTAGGCAATCCACCGGCCGTCCGGCGACCATCGGGGCGCATTGTCCGGCCCGGCGTTCTCGATCAGTTTCCGCCGCTCACCGGTGGCCACCGTCACGATCTGGATGTCCGACCGGCTCCCGTCATCCGCCTTAGGTGTCGGAGTCGCCACCAACGCGATCCGGCTCCCATCCGGCGACCAACGGGCCTCCCCAATCTGGAAATCCCCCTTGGCGAGCTCGACCGTCTTCTTGGTGGCCACGTCGATCGTCCAGAGCCAGCTCATCCGAAAATCCCGGTCGACGACGATGGCGTCGTCCTTGCCCTTCTCTTTGGCTTCCTCGATCGCGGTGGGCGGGCGGACCGCCACGAACGCGATGGTCTTCCCGTCCGGCGACCATTGGAACGACTGGACCCCGGTTTTCGATTCGGTCAGTCGCTCGGCCTCGCCGCCGGTTGGGCGGATCAACCAAATCTGGGGCCGGTCTTCCCGGGCCGACACAAAGGCAATCCACTTTCCGTCCGGCGACCACCGCGGCTGCCCATCGGCCTTGGGACTCGCCGTCAGCCGAACCGGGGCGCACACCGCGGGCCCGGAACAGTCGGCGGCCACCACCCACACGTCGCTATTCACCGCATTTTGGGCAAGATCGACGGCGCCGACCACGTAGGCCACCCATTGACCGTCGGGAGAGATTTGGGCGTCGCTGACCTGTTTCAGCGCCAGAACATCGTCCCCGGTCATCGGGCGTTGGCCCGCGGCGATGCTCGGCGCAAAGGCCAAGGCAAGGAACCAAGCTGGAGGCAATCGCATACTTTTGGATCTCCGCGGACTGTGTCGGTTTGATTGTATGCAAAGGTGTCGCCTCGGGTCGAATCAGGCAACCAGTGTTAGAATCAACGATGCCGATTCTTCCATCCCAGCGCCATCATTTCGATATCCCGAGCGATGTGGCCTACCTCAACTGCGCCTACATGTCGCCACTGTCTCACTCCGTCATCCGGGCTTCCGCCACGGGTCTCGAGCGGAAACGCCGCCCCTGGACCGTTCAGCCGGCCGACTTTTTCACCCTGACCCAACAGGCCCGGGAAACGTTCGCCCGGCTCCTCGGCCCGGCGGCCACCGCCGAGGACATCGCGATCGTGCCGGCGGCAAGTTACGGAATGGCCACCGCCGCGGCCAATCTACCGCTCAAGCCCGGCGACCGGGTCCTGGTGCTCGAAGGAGAGTTCCCGTCGACGATTCTGACGTGGCGCGAACACGCCCGGGCCTCCGGGGCGGAACTCGTGACGCTCGCCGAACCGGCCGACCACGACTGGACCCGCGTTATCCTCGGGGCCGTCGACGAGCGAACCCGAGTCGCCGCCTTGCCGGCGCTGCACTGGATTTCCGGCGCTCGGATCGACCTGGCCGCGGTCGGCGAGCGGCTCCGGCAGGTCAGGGCGGCCCTGGTGCTCGACCTGACCCAATCGTTAGGCGCGATGCCGTTCGACGTCGGCGAGGTCGATCCCGATTTCATGGTCGCGGCCTGTTATAAGTGGCTCCTTGGCCCTTACACGACCGGATTTCTCTACGTCGCGCCCCGCCACCATGGCGGACGCCCGCTCGAGAACCATTGGTTCGGACGGAAGGACTCCCAGAACTTCAGCGGACTGGCCTATCCGGAAGAGTTTCAGCCGGGGGCCCGCCGCTTCGACATGGGCGAACCCGCTAATTTCGCGCTCTTGCCGGGAGCGATCGCGGCCCTCGAACTGATCCTCGGATGGGGAGTCGAGAACATTTCGGCCACCGCCGGTGCCTTTGCCGACGAGATCGTGGCCCGGGGCGGCGACCT
>JAYVJS010000511.1:0-7891 GCA_043769075.1 Gemmatimonadota bacterium
TTAAAGTCAACCCCTCCGCCTCATAAACCTGCAATCGTTTCGTCACCGGCAGCCCTCCATGAGTGGATCAGTGGGCGTCATCAAGTTCGTCGACCACGACGGGAACGCCGGTTCGCACCACGCTATGCCGGTACCCGTAGGCGAAGTACAGTGCCAGGCCGATGATCAACCAGACCCCAAACATCTGCCAGGCGCGGGTCGGCAGGCCTTTCATCACAAACAGACAGGAGCCCGCTCCGGCGATGGTGACGAACCAGACGAAGGGGACTCGGAACGGCCGCTCGCGATTCGGCTCGCGAATCCGGAGGACCAACACGCCAATGCACACCAGCATGAACGCGGCCAGGGTCCCGATGTTGGTCAGATCATAGATCGTGTTTTCCTCGGCGATCAAAGCCCCGACCGCCACCAGCACGCCGGTGACGATTGTGGTGACGTGCGGCGTTCGATACTTGGGATGGAGTTTCGCCGCCCATTTCGGCATCAAGCCATCCCGAGCCATCGCAAAGAAGATCCGAGGCTGACCGTATTGGAACACCAGCAGAACAGCGGTCATCGAAACGACGGCACCGAGAGACACGATCCAGCTGGCCGTTTTGAGCCCGGCCAACTCCAGCGCGTGGGCTAACGGGTCAGCCGACCGAAGTTGCAGGTATGGTACCAGCCCGGTGGCAACGGCGCCCACCACCATGTAGATCAGGGTACAGACGCCAAGTCCGAGCAGGATGCCTTTCGGCATCGTCCGTTGGGGATCCTTGGTCTCTTCGGCCGCCGTGGAGATGGCATCGAAACCGATGTAGGCGAAGAAGACGATCGCGGCCCCTTGGTGAATGCCCCGGAACCCGTTCGGCGCGAAGGGGACATAGTTGGCCGGGTCGATGTGGATCGTGCCCACGACCACAAACAGGGTTAAGACGGCCAGCTTAATCATCACCATGATGTTGTTGGCCCGAACGCTCTCCTTGACCCCGACACAAAGCAGGGCCGTCACCAAGCCAACGATAACAAAGGCGGGAAGGTTGAGCAGGATCGGCATCCCGAAGAGGTGGGGCGCCGTATCGGCCAACGAACGGAGGACGGGGTCGGCCGACATCGTAACTTGGTAGTACCCGTGGGAAAGCCAGCCTGGCAGCGAAAGCCCAAAGGCGCTGAGCAAGGAGCTGAAGTATCCGCTCCACGCCACTGCCACGGCCACGTTGCCGATGGCATACTCGAGAATCAGATCCCAGCCGATGATCCAGGCTAAGAACTCGCCCATGGTGGCGTAGGTGTAGGCATAGGCCGACCCGGAGGTCGGAATCATCGAGGCAAGTTCTGCGTAGCAGAGCGCAGCCAGACCGCAGACGATGCCAAGGAGCAGAAAGGAGATAATCAGCGCCGGCCCGGCCCCGGCCCGGATGATAGTGCCGTCGGCCGCGACCTCGCCGGCGGCCGCGGTCCCGAGGGAGGCGAAGATTCCGGCGCCGATGACGGCGCCGATCGAGAGCATGACGAGGTCGCCAACGCCAAGAACGCGCGCCATGCCGCGATCCCGTTGGGCGGTGATTGGTTTCCGAGCGAATATTGACATTGGATCCGGGCTAGAAGGTCAATTCGACCGTGATCGTGCCGGCAACTGGCTGCCCATCGGGGCCTCGGGCCGGCCTGAACCGATAGTTCCGCATCACTTCTTCGAGCTTTCGAGCGAAGCCTCGATCCTCCGGCTCGGGTGCCAGTCGGATGTCCTCGACCCGCCCCTCGGGACCGACCATGAAGGTAACCGAAATTGTGACGCCCCGTAACGCCTTCGGAATCTCGGCCGGAGGGAGAATCAACTGGCGCGGTTCGGGCGGCCGGGCCTTACCCCCTTCGCCCCCGCCGGGTCCTTTGCCGGCCCCGTTTCCAGACCCATCGCCGGACCCCGATCCGGCGCCGGTTCCGGTGCCATTGCCCGAGCCGGTCCCGGTGCCGGCGCCAGTGCCAGATCCAGAAGCCGCGCCGGGGTCCCGAGCCGGGAGCGTGTCGGGCAACGGTGCTTGAACCGGCTCCGCGACGGGCGGGACCACCAGGGGTACCACCGGCACCTGGGGCGGCGGCAGTGGCACCACCGGTGGTTGTGCGGCTGCCTTGGCGAGGGGCGGAAGCGACACCATCCGGACGGAGCCCCCGCCGCCACCGCCGCCGCCGGCGCGGCGGCCAGGCGTTCCCTCGTTCTTCTGATAATCAAGATTTCTGAGCGGGGCGACCCGAACAACCAGGGCCAGTATTCCGAGGTGGATCAGGAACGCCAGCACCCCGTTCCAGACCGATTTCCGGGGTTGAGGCAGACCCAGCCCAATGGGCGGTCGAACCGGTCGGGAGGGGGCGGTCGGGCTAGGCATCGTTCAAGGAGACGTCCGAGCCCCGAAAAAAGATTCGCCCAAGGGGGAACGGCAAAGGGCGGGCATTGCGCCCGCCCTCGGGTTTTGTTGCGCCATTCGGGTTAGGCCTTGGGCGTAAACCCGATGACTTGAACCCCCGCCCCGCGAACGATATCAGAGGCCTGGATCCAGTCTTGATAGGTCCGGCTCGCCATGGCCTTGATGAAGATCAACTTGGCCGGCCGGTTGTCATAGATGGCGTGAATCTGAGTATCGAGCTGGCCGGGTGGCACCGGCTGGCCGTTGATCTCATAGTTACCATCTTCCATAATGTTGAGCACGATCTGGGTCGACGGTCCGGTCGATGGGGCCGTTTCGAGCGGCGGCACTTGGACGTCGATCGCCATCCGGGACAGGGGCTGCGAGATCATAAAGATGATCAAGAGCACGAGCAGGATGTCGATCATGGGGATGACGTTCGGCTCCGAACTCACCCCCCCGTGTCCTCCAACTGACATTCCCATGGGCTGCTCCTTTTACTTCTTCTTGTCTTTGTCGAGGGCCCCGAAGAGGCCGCCCTTTTGTTCGATTTCCGAGATGGCGGCCATGACCCGAACCCCGGCCCGACGGGCAATCTCGACCGCGTCTTGGACCTTGTCGAACTTGAGGTCCCTATGGGCGCGGAAGTACATGATCTTGTTGTCCGGCCGGGCCGCGTAGATCGCCCTGAGCTGGTCGGGCAGGACATCGGCCGGGATCAGCTTGCCGTCAAGGAAGTACTGTCCGTCCTTGTCGATGCCGAGCACGACCTCGCCCTCGCCCTCCGGCCGGGAGTCCAGGTTGGCGCCTTGCGGCATCGTCGCCTGGAATCCGTTGGCGATCAACGGCGTCACGATCATGAAGATGATCAACAACACCAACATGATGTCGATCATCGGAATGACGTTGGGCTCGGAACTAACCGAGCTTTGGCCCGCCAGCTGGTTGTTAGCTGATGTGGCCACTGCCGCTCACCGCCTTCTGGGCCTGGAACTCCTTCGTGAAGATGGAGCGGCCGAATTCGCTGCCGACGCTCTTGATGAGGTAGTCGATCAGCTCCTTGGAGCTATAGGTCATCTCGACCGTCAGGTTTTCGATCTTGGTGGTGAAGTAATTGTAGAACCACACCGCCGGGATGGCGACGACGAGGCCGAGGGCCGTGGTGATGAGGGCTTCGGAGATACCACCTGCGATACCCGCCAACCCGCCGGACGCGCCGCCCGCCGACATGGCATTGAAGGCCGTCACGATACCCATCGTGGTGCCGAGGAGTCCGACGAACGGCCCGGTCGCCCCGACCGTGGCCAATACGCCAGTGCCGCGCTTGAAGTCGGCGAGGGTGATCAACATCTGCCGCTCAACGGCCCGTTCGGCGGAGTTGATGTCGGCAGCGGTGATGGTGGCCCGATCGCGGAGGAGGGGCTTCACTTCCGTCAACGCGCCGCCGAGTACCTTGGCGACGTGGCTCCCTTGATTCTTTTCAGCCAGGGCAATGGCCTGGTCGAGTTGCTCTTCCTGAATGGCTCGGGAAAACAGGGGCGCAAATTTTCGAGTGGCGGCCGTGCTCTTCCGAATCTTGAGCAACTTGCCGATAGCGATGGTCATCGAGAAGAACGACATACCGAGTAGAATCCACACAATCACCCGGGCGAACAGGTTCGCGTGATCGTACAGCACCATGATATCAATACCCATCTTGCCACTCCTTACGCGTGAGGTTTAGCTGCAATTATGGTGGCGGCCAGAGGCCGCAATCATGCTCCGATGGTAAACGAAACCTTCTGCTGCACCAACTGCCGGACTGGAGAACCCTTGATCTTGGCCGGCTTGAACGTCGAGGCGAGAATCGCCTCCCGGGCCGGCTCTTCAAACGCCTTGTTCGTACTCCGGAGAATCCGGAACGACTCCCGTTCGGCCCTTCCATCGATCCCAACCACGTACTGGACGTCGACGCTCCCGGCGATCCCGGCTTGCTGGAGCACGGGTGGGTAGCGCGGCTTCTGGAAGTTGATCGGCGAGACCGGATCATCGACCTCGGCCTCAAGGAAGGTCTCGGTGGTCGACACGGGACCGGTGCCGCCGACTACGCCGGAGGCCACGCCGCCTTCGACGCCCTTACCGCTGAAGTCCTTGGCGTCAAACCGCTCGTTCAAATTGACGGGCGGAATGTCCTTCGGGATTTCGGTCGGTGGCATCACCGTTTGGAAGCCCATCGGAGGCGGTGTCGTGGTAACGATCGCGTCTGGCGGGGGCGCCGTCGGTGGTGGTGGTGGCGGCGGCTCCGGCGGCTTCAAGAACACCATCGTCGTGTCTTGAAGGATTTCCTTCAGCGTTTCCGCCGCGCCAGAGGTGGCCTGCAACGCGCCATAGATGACCAAAACGTGCAAGACTCCTGACGTAATGGTCTGGCCGACGGTCCGCTGCTTCTGGGGTTGTGATTCGATCAGATTTTCGAACATCGATGCGCCTCCGAAAAGGAGTCAACGGTTACGCACTACAATCAAGCAGGGCCGGGTTGCGGTCGGCTCACTGCAAGATGACAAAACGATTACAGCACGATTAGCTAGCTGACGGCCCTGCGGGCGACAATGACCTCGGCAATGATACGGTAAAAGTCGTTCCTTTGCCAGGGCGGCTCTGGACCGCAATCGAACCGCCATGCGCCTCCGCAATCCACTTGGTAATCGCGAGGCCCAGACCGGTGCCGGCACGCTCGTCGTCGCGAGTTCGAGCGGGATCGGCTCGCCAGAAACGGTCAAATATGTGGGGGAGGTCGCCGGCCGCGATCCCGATCCCGGTGTCGCTGACGATCAGCCGGACTGCGGCCCCATCATCGGCAATCTCAACCCCGATCTCGCCGCCGTTTGGAGTGTACTTGACGGCATTCGTTACCAGATTCAAGAGCAATTGGCGGATTCTGGTCTTGTCGACCGGCAACGACACCGGTCCGTCGGGTATGGCGGTCCGGATCCGAAGGTCCTTGGCTTCGCCGAGGATTTGGGCCGTCTCGACCGCCTCGTTGACGATCTCCCGAAGGTCGATTTCCTCGACCGCCAACGGGGCCCGGCCTTCGTCGGCCCGGGCTAGCATCAGTAGACTGTCGACCAGTTCCGACATTCGGTTGATTTCTTCGAGCGACTCGTCGAGGGGCTCAAGACTCTCCGAGGGGATCTTCGGATTGGTCAGGGCCCGCTCCACCCCTGCTCGCAGCACCATCAGCGGCGTCTTGAGCTCATGGCTGGCCTCCGCGACAAACCGCTGCTGGGCCGCGAAGCTCTGCTCCAGCCGGGCAAACATCCCGTTGGCGGCCTGGGACATCCGGGCCAGCTCATCGGAGCTGCCAGGATCGACCGGCAACCGCCGATGCAGGCTCCGCCCGTCGGTGATGGCGGTCAACTCGTCGATCGTCGACTCAAGCGGCTTGAGACTGGTTCGGGCCAACCAGAGCCCGACCAGCAGGGAAACCAGCAAGAGAAACGGTGCGATGACGAGCATGGACCGCGCCAGGGCCTGAGGGCCCAGCAGTACCTCGTCGACCCCGGCGCCCACGAGCATCGACCTGATCGACGGGTCGGCGCCTTCCACCCGAACGATGTGGTACCGGATCGGTGGCCTCCCGGGGAGAACGGTGACCGTCCCGAAAACCGGTCCCGGCCCGGACGCGTCCACGAGGTCCCGGAGTTGGTTCACGGCCCGCGAGTCGAGACTCCCCGTGCCATCGATCGATAACATCGTGGTGCCGTCGACGCCAACCAGTAGCAGATAGTGACGGAATTTCAGGAAGAACGGCTGGATACTTGCCATGACGGGCGGCAGGCGCCCCATGGTTCTGGTGAAATCCCGCATCACTTGGAGGGTAAGCTCTGCTTCGCCCTCGAGCCGGGCGTCGAGCTCCCGGAGGTTGGCTTGGCGGCGGTCGAGGTACAACGCGGTCCCAAAGGTAGCCAAGGTGACCGACAGGGCGACGACATACCCGATCGTGAGTCGCTGCCGAATCGACCGCACCGATCAGGCCTTGACCAGGTACCCGACGCCGCGGACGGTGAACAAGGTCTTCCGCTCGTGCCCGGCGTCGAGCTTCTTCCTCAGGCGATTGATGACCACGTCGACGATGTTGGTGCCGGGGTCGAAGTGGTAATCCCAGGCATACTCCGTAATGAGCGTCCGGGACATGACTCGGCCCGGATGACGCATCAAGTACTCCAACACCGTGTACTCCTTCGGGGTCAGGTCGAGCAGTTTGCCGCTCCGCCGCACTTCCCTTGTGGCGGTATCGAGTTCCAACTCGCCGACGACCAGCCGGGTCGAACGCATCTGCGGAGGCCGGCGGGCGATCGCCTCGACGCGGGCGAGGAGTTCTTCGAAGGCAAACGGCTTGGTGACATAGTCGTCGGCGCCGGCGCGGAGCGCCTGAACCTTGTGGTCAACGGCATCTTGGGCGGTCAGGACGAGAATCGGGGTGGTCATCCCCCGATCTCGAACGGTCCGGAGCACTTCATACCCCGTCAAGCCCGGCAGGCGGAGATCGAGAATCACCAAGTCATAGTGGCCGCCCGAAATCAACCGAAGGGCCTCGAGGCCGTCGTCTACCAAATCGGCGTGATAGCCCTGCTCCTCCATCCCTCGTTTGACATACTGCCCCACGATCCGGTCATCTTCCACCACTAACAGCTTCATAGGCTACCCCTCTCGACCGTCGGAAGAGCGACGGTGAACACGCTGCCTCGTCCGAAAATGCTGTCGACTTCAATTCGCCCGCCGTGGTCTTGGATGATACCATAGGCGATCGACAGCCCGAGCCCAGTCCCCTGCCCCGGTGGTTTGGTGGTGTAAAAGGGTTCAAAGATCTTGTCCAGTTCTCCGACCGGAATTCCGATCCCGGTATCGCGAACCTCAACAACCGCCCGGCCAGGGCCTCCCCGTGTCGTCAGGGTAAGGGTTCCTCCGTCGGCCGTTGCATCGACCGCATTCAGCATCAAGGCCATCAAGACTTGAATCAGTTGCTCGTCGTTGGCCTGGACCTCGATGTCAGTGGGATGAAACTCGGTCACCACGGTCAGTCGTTTGAACCGGTTGTGATGCTTGAGAAGAAAGAGGGTTCGCTCCACGAGCGAGTTGATTCCTATCGGGGTCTTGGGCCGAGCCGAGGAATGCCGGCTGAACTCAAGCAGCCCGTCGACGATCTTGGAGCACCGCTGCACCTCTTTGTCGATGATCTCCAGGAATTCCTTGACGTTCGCGTCCTGGCCCCCAACCCGGGCCTCGACCGCCGCCGCGCAGGCGGCGATCGTCGCCAAGGGATTATTGATTTCATGCATCACCCCCGCGGCCAGTTGGCCGACGGCGGCGAGTTTCTCCTGTCGAATGACATGGAGCTGGACGTTGCGGGCTTCGGTGACGTCCTCGCCCACGGTGATGACGTGGGTGATGTCGGCCCCTTCGAGCCTCATCGGAACCCGCGACATCAGGTAGACCCGTCGCTCGCCGCCGTGCCCGACGACGACCTCCGTTTG
>JAYVJS010000512.1:0-4820 GCA_043769075.1 Gemmatimonadota bacterium
GCACCAAACCACGTGGCCATCGACAGCAGGCCGGCCTCAACCGCGCTGGCGCCTTGACCCGGATGGAACCCGCGGAGCCAGACGGCGCCGAGTCCAACCAAGACCGACACGCCCAAGATCCGCCGCGTCTGGCCCAGCTGATTCGACGATCGGCCGACAATTTCCGCGGCGGCATATCCGACGACCGAGGCCGCCGCGATGAGCTCAATCAGCCGCAAGATCCCAATCGCGCCAATCTGTTGGACGGGGATACTGAATCCCGCGCGGCCCGACCACGGACCCCCAAACGCCCAAAGCGGCCAGACGGTCGAGAGAATGAGATAGACCGTGAACGGCCCCATGGCTCGCCACACCGTCGGGATTTCATATCGACGGCCGAGGGACTCCGACCGTGCCAGCACTCCACCGAACAGCATGACAACCACCGCCAGAGTCGCCGCGCTACCCCAAAGAAACCCGGGGGCGCTATACCAGCCAGGCACGAGGCCGACCCCTAGGGCGGCCCCGCCAAAGAGTGCGGTCCTGGCTCGAGGAACGCCACGGGGCTCCAGGTGGTGGCGGCTCACCGAGGCGAACACCACAGCGATCGTGAGGGCCGGCAAAGCCACCAGCCACCGACGAGCGGGATCGAATCCGGCACCCAGACCGGAGAGCCAGACGAGGGGCACCATGAGATACCCGATCCCCATCAGGGGCAGATCAAGGGCCCACACCCCGGCCAGCCTCGACGGCCGGTCGAGCGACCGCTCCAATGACAGATAGGAGACGCCGCCGAGCCACCCGCCCATCCCGTTGGTGGCCACGTCGATCAGGGAAGGAAATCGTCCGGGGATGAACTGCTGGGCGACTTCGATCGCCACGCTCAGCCCGACCCCGATCAGCGCCGGGCGGGCCTGGCCGGCGAATCCGACAAAGAACCCCAGGGGGATGAACAACGCGACATTTTGGACGACATCGTTCACAGTCGTGAAGCCGGCAAGCCGGAACTGTGACGGCCAGCGAAATTCCAACGGAACGAGGGTGATGACGGCGATCACCCCGGCGAGGTAGCCGGCCAGCGCCATTCCGAATTGCCGTTGGGTCCGTTCCGCCGCCACCGAAGCTCCCGTCGAAGAATCTGATCTCGTCGTCGGAGTATCGGCCAAACCGCGGAATAGCTAGAGGCCGGTCAGGGAGTCAAATCCACGAAGGTTTGGTTGGTGCCAACCGCGATCAGCCCGCCGGCGCCGTCGTCGCCAAGGGCGACCAGAAAGGCCGACGAGCCAGTGGCGATCTTCTGCCATGAGCTGCCGTTGAACCGGGAAACGAGCCCCTCCGGACCCACGGCGTAGATTGCGGCCGGTCCGGTTCCGAAAACGGCCCGCAACTCCTTGTCGGTCCCGGTTGAAAGCGAATACCAGCGGCGCCCGTCAAAGCGAATCGCGACCCCCCCCTCACCGACGGCAACCAGATTATTCCGGGCGGAACCCCAGACGCCCCGAAGCCGCTGCGAGATCGGGCTCGCCATCCGAACCCAGTGGCGCCCTTCGTATTGAAGCACCACACCGCTGTCGCCGACCGCATAGACATCCCGGCTCCCCAGTCCAAAGACATGGCGGAGAAACCGGTTCACCGGGGTAGGCATCCGGACCCACCGGCCGCCGGTCCGTTGGAGTACCGTACCGCTGTCGCCGACGACGAAGATCGCGTTGGGATCAGAAGGGTCGGCCCAAATCGAACGCAACAGCACGGTGGCAGGCGCAAGTTCGACGTGCCAACTAACGCCATCGGCGGACGCCATGATCGTGCCCTGATCGCCGACGATGTAGAGACTGCCGTCGGCGGCTCGGGCAATCCCGTAGAGATCGCGCTTCACGGGGACGGGGACGGGCGTCACGACGCTGCCGCGGCGCCGGAAGACGCCGCTCCCGAGCCCCACGGCATAGACCGCACCATCCCTGCCCACCACCGACGAGAACAGGGTTGCGGCCGTGAGGCGGCGGACCCAGCCGTTTCGGCCGCGTTCGATGACCGTGCCGGACCATCCGACGATCCGGGCCGTTCCGGCGGCGTCGTAGTGCACGGCGCGGAGATTCTCGAACGAAGCGGACTGCGGTGCTTGGGTCCAGGCGGTCCCGTTGTAGTTGACCACGGCACCGGCGTTGCCGACCAGCATGATATCGTTCTTCGACGCGGCCGCGATCGCGAAGAAATCGGCCCGGCTCGGAATCTTGACCGGGCTCCATCGGATCCCATCATAGTGAAGCAAGGTGCCCCGAATTCCCACCGCGTAGACATCATCGGCGCCGAACCCCAGGAGACCGAACAGGATGAAGTCGGTCGGCGTCTGCATCGGCCGCCAGAGCGTGCCGTCCCAGCGGAGAATGACTCCGTTTTGACCCGAGGCATAGAGTTGCTTGGGACTGGTACCCCACACTGACCACAGCTCGGAGCCGACGGCCCCCGGCATCGATTGCCAGCTGGTCCCGTCGAACGCGAAGGCCACCCCCGCTCCGACGATATAGACGTGATTGGCATCGAGGCCCCAGACTTCCAGCAGGGCGTCCACCGACGGGATCGCGACCCGCTCCCATTTGGTCCCGTCATAGTGAATGACCGCGCCCCGGGCCCCGACGGCGTAGATGTCCCGCTCACTGGAGCCCCAAATGGCGGTGAGATCGGCCTGGATCCCCGAGTCCATCCGTTCCCAGGTGAGGGCGCCGTCCCTGGAAATCAACACCGTGCCGCCGCTACCGACGGCAAACACAGTCCGGGTATCGGCCGCCCACACGCCCAACAAACTCGCTTCGGTCAGCCCCTGTTCGAGGGCACCCTGGTGGAGCGAGGCACGGACGGCGGACACCGTGATCGAGGCCCGCTGCTTCCCGGTTGGGAACAATGCCTCGACGTCAACAACGCCGGGACCGACCGCCGTGGCCTCGGCACCGTCAAGCGAAACGACCCCCGACTGTGATGGCCGGAGGCTGAATGGCCCCACCGGACTCGCCCGAAAAGTCAGCCGGCCACCGGCCTCGAGCCAAGCAGAAGCCGGGATGATTTCGCTCGCCGAGGAAGAGGCCCCTGGTACGTCGACCGGGTTCTCGTCGAGACACCCGGCCAGGCCCAGAGCCAAGCAAACGAGGTAACGGCGCGGTGAGATCACGAGAGATCGGCCTCCATCCGCCGGATCGCCCCGAGCACCAAGCGATCGACCAACCGGTTCGGAAGGAACCGGCTGATCAGTGCCCGAATCTTCGCATCGGTACCGACCAGATATCGGGTTTTCGGCCGAGGTGATTCGAGCGCATGGACGATCGCATCGGCCACCAATTCAGTCGAGACACCGCGCTCATTGAGGCGGCCCAAGACCTTGCCGAAGACCTGGAGCTTAGCTCCGTAGCGCTCCAGGGCCTCGGCCGGCAACGTCCGCTTGGCCTCGCCCAATGCTTCGACCCCTTTATCCCAAATCGGCGTCTTGACCGCCCCCGGCTCGATGACCGAGGCAAGCAACCCAGCGGTTCCCAATTCGAGCCGCAACCCATCGGTCAGGGCCTCAACCGCGTGCTTCGACATCCCGTACGGAACGACCATCGGGGACACGGCCCGGCCGGCGATCGACCCAACATTCACGACCCGGCCTCGGGCCTGGCGTAACAGTGGAAGACAGGCTTGAGTCACGGCCAGGAGCCCGAACACGTTGACTTCGAAGATCCGGCGGACGGCATCGACCGGGACGAACTCGATCGGGCCGCCCCCGGCAATCCCAGCATTGTTCACCAGGCCCGCCAGTCCCCGGGGGCCAACGATCGCCGCGATCGCGGCCACCGCGGCCGCGATCTCGGTGGGCTTCGTCACGTCGAGTTGGAGCGGAACCAAGCGGGGCGAGGCCAGCGTCTGTAGCCGGGTGCCGTCCTCGGGTTTCCGGACCCCGGCGAAGACCAGGTACCCTAGCCGATCAAGCCGACAGGCGGTCGTCTCACCGATCCCGGTCGACGCACCAGTCACCAGAACACACGGCTCGGCCATCCCCGTCATCCCTTAGAAGGCCAACATGTGGGTGGCCTTGACGATCAGGCTGCGACCCGGCGCGAGGTCAGGCTGGGCCGGGTCACTGACTCGTTGCTCGTTCAGGACGACGTACAAATCGCTCAGCGGATGGTGGATCAGATTGAACCGCACATTCGCGTTGAAGACGTGATGCTTGGGATCGATCTGGGCCAAGGCATCAAGGAACATATGGGTATTGAAGCTATAGTTTCCCCGAACGGTAACCAGGGTGCTGGAAAAGTGGGCTCCCGCCGGCAGGTCGAGATCCGCGGACGTTTGCTGAAGGCCGGCGGCAAGCCGAAACCGATAGTTGGGCCGGAGCGTCAGGGTCCCGTTGACGGTGCGCTGGGTTCCACTCCACAGGCCCCCCACGATGAACCGACTCGAGAAGCTGACAGCCCGGCTCGGATCGGTGCTTACGAAGAGCTGATTTTCGGTCCACGAGTAGCGACCTGCCGGAATGGACTCGATGTCCCGGCTAATCCGAAAGGGAGTGGTGATTTCCTGCAAGGTCGGATTCCAGGACAGCTCGAAGAACGCACCGTTGCTGAAGAAAAAGGTGTTGCCGGTGTGGAGCCGCCGAGCAATGGACCGCCCGGCAAGATTGGAGTAGAAATCCCAGACCATGTGAGGATGGGCTTCGCGGACCCCTCGGCGTTTGAGCCATTCGGGCCGGGGCCGGATCCCGATATCGAAGAGGTACTTTCGGACGCCGGTGCGGCGGTAATAGCCGAGGTCGTCCTGAAATCCGTCGCCGATCTGGAGCATCCCGCCTTTGGCGTGGAGAAACTTTC
>JAYVJS010000513.1:0-5381 GCA_043769075.1 Gemmatimonadota bacterium
TCGCCTCCGCCGGCCCGGCCGTTGCCATCGTGGTCCGAGCACCGCAATCGGCGGCGGCGGACCGGCTCAAGCTCCTCCTCCGGGTTCGGGCACTGATCCGGCCGCCGGAAGCCGCCTTCCTGGCTCACGGCGAGCCAGCGTTAGGTGAGGCAAGCGGATCGTACGGGCTCGAGCTCACGGCCGATGGCCCGACGGCCTCCGAGGCTCGGCGGGTTTTCAAAGCCGGGCCGATCGGAGTCGCGATCGGGTCGTTGGCCGAAGCCAAACGGGCCATTGATGGGGGCGCGGACTTCCTGGTGGCGGGACCGATCTTTCCATCGGGGGCCAACGCGGAGCCCGGGCAGGGCCTCGAGTGGCTCCGTTCAGTGGCGGAGTTCGGGCCTCCCGTTTTTGCCATCGGTGGCATCGGGCTCGAACAGATCGGCCCGACTCGGGAGGCCGGAGCCTGGGGTGTCGCGGTGATCTCCGCTTTGTGGCACTCGCCCGACCCCGCGAAAGCCGCGGACCTGTTCACCCGGGGGCTGATCGGGTGACGCATCAACCGGAACCGGGCCTGGGCCCTCGTTTTGCCGCGTGGCGAGTGCTGCATGATGTCCGGCACGGCGTTCCGTTCGATGTCGCGCTTCGGCGGGCGGTCAAGGAACTCGACTCCGACGACCGGCGCTTGGCTCACGAGCTAGCGGCCGGCGTCTTCCGGGCCCGAACCCATCTCGATGCATCGCTCGCCGGAGGCATCGAACGAGGGATCGACAGTGTCCGAGCCGACACCCTCGACGTCCTCCGCCTTGGGGCATTCCAACTCCTCCACCTCGATAAGGTCCCCCCCCACGCAGCGGTCCAAAGCACCGTGGGGGTGGCCCGAAGGCTCGGCGGCAGAAAAGTGGCCGGTTTCGTGAACGCGGTCCTCCGCCGGATGGCCGACGGCCACGCTGACCGGGTGGAAGCCGGCGGCACCGAAGGAGGAGCTGCCACCCTGGCCCGCGAATTCTCCCATCCGGAGTGGCTGGTGGCCCGATGGTTCGACCGATTCGGCCCCGAAGAGACCCGGGCCCTGCTGGTTTGGAACAACACGCGGCCGGCGCTGGTCATCCAACCAGCCCGGCGGTCGCGAGCCCAGATCGAACAACAGTTCGCGGCCGCCGGGATCGGCTTTCGGCCGGCCCCGTTCGATGCCGGATTGATCGTGTCCGCGAAGAAGCCCGCCGAAATGCCAGGGTACGCCGAGGGCTCGTTCGTCGTCCAAGACCCGGCTCAACGGCTGGTGGCCCGGTTTCTGGCGCCGGAGCGAAACGCAATCTTGTACGACGCCTGCGCCGCGCCAGGCGGAAAATCGATCGCGCTGGCTGCAGGACGACCGCTGGTTATCGCCGCCGACCGAACCAGGGTTCGAGTCCGCCGCCTGGCCGAGAATCTGCGCCGGGCGGGGTCACCCAACGTGGTCGCGGTGCTGGCCGATGCCACCAGGCCGCCGATCCGACCGGTCGGGGCGGTGTTGTTGGATGTGCCCTGTCTCGGCACCGGAACCTTCGGCCGGCATCCCGACGCCCGGTGGCGGGTCACACCAGAAGCACTCGCCAGCCTCGCCTACCAGGCCGGACGATTCCTCGTCCAGGCATCCGAAGTCGTTGCCCCCGGGGGCTTGTTACTATTCGCGACCTGCTCGTTGGAGCCCGAGGAGAACGAATCGCAGGTCGCCCGCTTTCTCTGCGACGACCGTCGCTTTCGCCGGGATCCGTCGACCAACGTACCAGCTGAATTGCTAAGCCCCGAAGGAGACCTAGTCGTGTTGCCCCAACGGCACGGGACGGATGGCGCCTACGCCGCTCGCCTGCGCAGAATCTCATGATGACGACGCCACGGAAGCCAAACCAGCATCCCGGGTCAAGCCGAGGATTTCGGATCCCCCGACCCAAGACGGTGGTCGGGATGCGGCGGGTCACCACGGCGGCTGTCCTGGTCGGGTCCGGTTTGGCAGGCTACCTCGCGACTTGCATCGCCTATCCCGGATCGACCTTTCAACGCGACCATGTGGTTCCGCGGGTCCTCGGGATGCCCATCGGCCAAGCCGAACAGACCCTGGTGGCCCAAGGGTTCAAGGTCCAGGTGGAAGGCGAGGAGGCCGACCCGGAAGTCCTGATCGGAGCAGTCCTCTGGCAAGACCCGCCGCCGGACCTGATGGTACCGCAGGGGACGACCGTCGCGCTCACCCGGAGTGCCGGCCCCTCCCCGATCCTGGTCCCTGACTTGACCGACTTCGACCTTGAGGCCGCGATTCGGGTTTTGATCGCCGCCGGCCTCAAGGTCGGTGGGGTCGACACGGTGCCTGGCGGCAATGACCCGGATGTGATCATCGGGACCCGGCCCGGCGCGGGTGCACCGAAAGGTCCAGGAAGCACCGTTGACCTGCTCGTCAGCCAAGGGCCGGCGGACGTCGAAGTACCTAACGTCGTGGGCCTCCGGCCTGAGGACGCCCAGCGACAGCTCGAAGCGGCGGGGTTCAAGGTCGGTCGAGTGAAAACCGCCGAGGGACGGAAGGGGCCGCCGGGGACCGTTCTGGAGCAAATTCCCTCGGCAGGGTCGCGGGTCATTCGCCGAAGTCGAATCGATCTACTCGTCTCGGAGGTCAATTGAACCAGCCCGCCCGGATTGCTCCATCCGTCCTCGCCGCCGACTTGGGCCGATTGGCGGAACAGATCCGCCAGGTCGAAGCCGGCGGCGCTGATTGGATTCACGTCGACGTCATGGACGGACACTTCGTCCCGAACTTGAGTTTCGGCGCTCCGGTCATCAAGGCGCTCCGGAAGCTGACGGCCCTTCCGCTTGACGTGCACCTGATGGTGACCGAGCCTGAAAAATACCTCGCCGAGTATGCCGACCTCGGAGCGGGAACCTTCGTGTTTCACCCCGAGGCCACGCGGCACGTCCAGCGACAACTCGCCGCGGTTCGTGAGAGGGGCATGAAAGCCGGGTTGGCGCTCAATCCCGCGACCCCCCTCTCGCTCATCGAGGAAGCCATTCCCGACCTCGACCTCGTCCTGATCATGTCAGTCAATCCAGGGTTCGGGGGGCAGGCCTATTGGCCCGGGGCGACGGACAAGATCCGGCGGCTCCGCGAGCTGCTCGACCGGGCCGGGTCGCCGGCCCTGATCGAGGTTGACGGGGGCATTGCGACCGCAACCATCGGAGCTGCGTACGCGGCCGGCGGTCGGATGTTCGTCGCCGGCACCTCCGTCTTTGGGGTGCCCGACCCTGGGGGTGCGATCGCGGGCCTCAAGGCCGCCTGCACTCCTCGAACCCTGGTGTAGCCAGCGGGGGCCCTGACCTGAGGCAGTCTTCCCAGGTAGGTTTGAGGATGCGAAAACAGTGGGCATTCGTCGTCGCCGTCGTGCTCGGCCTCGGGCTGGGGGCGTTCGCCTTGGTGAAGTTCGGCAACCGGCCTCGACTCGTCGAAGTCGGCGAGAACGCACCCCCGTTCCGTGCCGTCAACCTGAGAACCCGAGATACGGTGTCCCTGGCGAGCGCCTACAAGGGTCAGGTCGTTCTCGTCAATCTCTGGGCAACCTGGTGTGTTCCGTGCCGCAACGAAATGCCGGCAATGGAGCGCCTCTACAAGGAACTCGGCCCCAAGGGGTTCAAGATCGCCGCGGTCAGTGTCGATGAGGGCGACACCAAAGACGTGTTGGCTTTTGCGGCCGAGTACGGCCTGACGTTCGACATCCTCCATGACGGCGATGGGTCGGTTCAGAAAGCGTTCCAGACCATCATGTTTCCGGAGAGCTTCTTGATCGACCGTAACGGCGTCCTCGTCAAGAAGGTCATTGGCGAGCACCCGTGGAGCTCGGACGCAAGCCGGCAGATCATCGCCCAATTGATGGGCGTCGAACTCGCTCCCCAAAAACCCGACACCGCACCGGCACCAGGTGGCTGACCTCGTCCTCGGCATCGAGACTAGTTGCGACGAGACGTCGGCCGCCCTGCTTTCCATCGAGAACGGGCGGCCGTCCGTTCTCAGCCTGGTCATCCTCTCACAGGACGTCCATCGAGTGTTTGGGGGCGTCGTCCCAGAACTGGCCAGCCGGGCCCACGTGCGGACCATCGATCCCGTGGTCGCCCAGGCGTTTAGCGAGTCGGGGGTCCGACCGGGCGATCTTACCGCCATCGCGGTGACCGCGGGCCCTGGTTTGATCGGCGCCCTACTGGTCGGCGTGATGTACGCCAAGGGACTGGCCCTCGCGCTCGGCAAGCCGCTGATCGGGGTTCATCACCATGAAGGCCACTTGTTTGCCCCCTGGCTCGAGGACCCGACGCTCGCGCCACCGTTCGTGGCGCTCCTGGTGAGCGGTGGCCACACGATGTTACTCGACGTTGAGGCCTGGGGCGACTACACGCTGCTGGGCCAAACCCTCGACGACGCCGCCGGCGAAGCGTTCGACAAAGTTGGGACCTTGCTCGGGTTAGGCTATCCGGCCGGCGCCGCGGTCGAACGCCTGGCGGCCACCGGAAACCCAGCCCGGTTCAAGTTCCCCCGACCCCTGTTGAAGGATGGCTTGGCGTTCTCGTTCAGCGGACTCAAGACGGCGGTCCTTCGGGCCGTGCGAGCCAGTCCCGATCTCGAACGCGACCGCGCCGACCTCGCTCGCGGATTCCAGGATGCGGCCATTGAGGTCCTGGTCGAAAAAACCGCCCGGGCGACCGAGTCATTGGGACGGCCAAGAGCGGTGATCGTCGGCGGGGTGGCTTGCAATCGGACCCTCGCGGAACGGATGCGGACGCGCCTCGGCGGCCGGGCCGAGGTGGTCGTGGCTTCGGCCCGGCTCAACACCGACAACGCCGCGATGATCGCCGCCGCGGGCGCCTGGCATTTCGGCCGGGGAGAGCGCAGCGGCCCGGATCTGGAACCGTTTGACTGGAAACCCATGCCGGGCCTGGTATTGCCGGCCGACCTTCACCTAACCCAGACATCCTCATGACAACCGTGTATCCCCTCGTCTTTCGGATCGGATCGTTCGAGATCACCGGTTTTGGGATCGCGATGATGTTGGGTTTCATCGTCGCTGGTTGGTTGGTGAGCCTGGAGCTTCGGCGGCGTCGCTGGAACGAAGAGTACGGTGCCGACATGATCGTCGCGGCCGTTATTGGCGGGGTGATCGGGGCCAAGCTCTGGTACGTTGCGCTGACCCAAGATCTGGGGGCGTTGCTCTCCCGAGGCGGCCTGGTGTGGTACGGGGGGTTCCTCGGGGGCGTCATCGCGGTCGTCCTGAACGGTTGGCGCCGACGGGTGCCGGTCCGAATCACCGCCCAGCTGGCGGCTCCGGCCCTGGCCGGCGCCTACGCGGTCGGGCGGATCGGTTGCTTTGTTGTTGGGGATGACTACGGCCGCC
>JAYVJS010000514.1:0-6172 GCA_043769075.1 Gemmatimonadota bacterium
CCCCCGATTTGCAACGTACTGGAATCAGGCGCTGGGGGAGGCGGTGGGGGCGGGATCGGAGGCGGCGCCTGCACCATGGCTTCGGGAGCTTCGACTGCTGTTTGATTCCGCCACCACAACACGCCCAAGGCCGTTAGCAGGATTAGGGCACCGGCCGCGAGGCCGGCCACCAGAGGGTTCCGGGGAGTCGGCGCGATCGGGGGCGGGGGGACGGTCGCCTTGGTCGCGGTGGTCGTGGTCGGAGCCGTCATCTGAGGAAGGATCTGAGTCGCGGGGACTCGCCCGAGTTCGCCGAGGACTTCATACTCGCTCCCCACGGCTCGCTCCACCGCTTGGAGCAACTTGGTGTCGGGCTTCGGGGCGCTGGACCCGGCACCGAGATCTTGGGCGTAGCGGCCGAGGACGTTGGTCCCGGCTAGATCGTAGACCTGGTTGCCGGAAGCCGAATCGGCCCGCTTGTGAAGGCGGAGGGCCGCAAGTCTGCCGGTACCCCGTTCCCGCACGATGAAGACTGGGTTCCCGGTGCCGTGGTCCATCCGGCCGAGGTACTCGTACTGGGATCCGGTGGCTTGTTTGACGGCCTCGACTACATCATCGGCCCCTCCGGTGGGCACTGCCGACAGGTCGGCGCCGCATTTCGGGCAGAACTTGGCACCGGCCGTGACCACTCGTTGACAGGCTCCGCATCGTTCCTCGAGGCCGGGGAGTGAGGCGTCGAGCCGGCGAAGCACCTCAAGCCACATCGAGCTTGGGGAGGATCCAGGGTGGAGTTGGAGGGCCACCAGATGTTGAGTGCGACGCTCACGGGCCAGATAGAGAATCCGGTCCTTGGATCCCTGCAAGGCGGGCGGCACCGCGTGGAGCTGGGTCATCCCGGTGTAGTCGGTCATCGGCGGCTCCCGGTCAGGTGGCACAATCGACGGTGGATGGCGGCAGTGGGCATGGCGACCTCCTACCTCCAGTACTGAATCATATAAAGACGGTGATTCGGCCGGGTATTCCGCTGGCCGAGTTGACAGAAGGCGAAGTGGCTTGCCGCGATCGTTTTGATGCGCTCGGCGTCCGGCTTGGAGGCAGCCCGCACCAGGAAGACCGAGCCCGCCCGGAGTTCCCAGTCGCGGCTGGTCTCAACCACCTGGAGCTGATTCCGATCGTAGGACGTGCACTCTTCCTTCTTGATTTCGGTCCGCAGGTCGGAGGGAGATTTCCAGTACTCGACGTAGTACGAAGTCGAGTCCGGCCGGTTGGTGCGGCGACCGACATAACAATGCTGCTTGTAGCGTTTAGCCAGGTTCATCGCCCGCTCAGCCTCGTCCTTCTTGTCGAAACGAAGGAGAGCCTGGCCCTGGTGCTGAACCATCCAGCCGCGTTCCTTGTCATTCTTGAGCCCGAGCAAGGATGGCTCGTAGCTGAGGCAGTCCTCTCCTCCGGCGACGGCGATGCTGACGCTGTCGCTCCGAACCGTGACCGTCGCGGTCGCGGACTTCGCTTCGACCCGAACCGTAATCACGGCCCGGCCGACGGCCTTGGCGGTCACCTCGCCGTCGCCGACGGTGGCGACCCCGGGATCGCTCGAGGTCCACTCCGCCGGCCGATCGAGGCCTTGCCCGGTGGCATCGGTGACCGTCGGAGTCAGCCGTCGAGTTTCGCCGATTGCCAGGGTCAGGCCGCTGGGGGCGAGTCGGACCCTCTCGACTGAGGGGGCGGCGACCGCAATCTGGACATTGACCGGGGTGATTTTGGCGGCCCTGGCGGTGATCGTGGTACTCCCGACCCGTTTCGGCAGAATGGTGACCGTGTCGCCGGTGACCGACAACACTTGGGCGACGGCCGTGTCGGCCGTGATGTCCCAGGTGAGCGACCGGGCGGGGGCTCGCTCCCCTTTCTGGTTCTTGATCGTTCCCACGATCTTGGTCGGGATCCCAAGAGTCGCAACCACGTTGGGAGGGAGGACCTCGATCGTCAGCACGGTCTTGGGGATCAGCATGTAGATCGCGATCGCCAGCGCGAGGAGGACCGGGATCACTCCAGTTGGGAGTAAGGCGCGGTGGCCGAACTGCGCCCTGGCCGTGGTCGCTTCGGCCGGCATCCCAACCGCTCGGCCATCGAGCCGATCGACTTTGACGGTGCAGGACCGGTTCTCCATCGCTCCCAAGGGCCGGAACCGGCCCCAGACGGTGAGATCGATCGTGGCCCCGACGCCCTGGTCGAGCGAGATCTCCGGTTGAGAGACTTGATATCGGAGGGCCCGATCCTCGTCACTGGCGCTGATACCGCACCGAACCATCGCGTTGCCATGGTTGGTGACGGCGAGGCTGTAGCGGGCCTTCCGGAAACCGGTGGCGCGGGCCGGCGTGACCACAACCGAGGTGTCGAAGTATGGCATGACCGTCCAATTCATCCCGACGGTGCCGACTTCTCCTGACACCGAGGCCACGGCGGAGATGTCCACTTCATAGTCGCCGGCCACATTCTCGGCGGCTCGGGGGACTCGAATGGTCAGGGGGACCGTGGCTCGCCCGTCTGGGATCAGTTGGATTCGCTCGGTCGGGAGTTCGGCCCACGCCTCGGGTGAGCCGCCGGGTCCTCTGACGCCCTCGACGCGGAGCACGAAATGCTCGACCCGCTTGCTGGTGTTGGCGATGGTAACGTTGACGATCGCCACCTGATCTGGCGTTAGGGTCACGGTGGTCGGGTCGACGACGATCATCACCAGCCGCGAAGTCCGGCCCTTCGGTCGCGGCTTGTCGGCTCCTGGTCGGTCCGCGGCTGGTTTGTTGGCTCGCGGGGGCGGCGGCGCCACGATCGAATCACCGAGCCCCGCTGGAGCGAGCGGCACGAACGGCTGGTCGTTTTCGAGTGGTACTGGGATCTGGATCGGGCCACCGGCCCCGACCTTCCACCCTAACGCGGCCTCGGGTGAGGCTCCGGAGACTTTCGGACGCGGCGGCGGCGGCGGCGGCGCGGGTTCTGGGTCCGGTGAGCCGAGGTCCAGGTTGATCTGCCAGCGCCCGTCGTTCTGACGGGCTGGTCCGGCCGGCCGGGGCGGCTCTGGTTCTCGCCCCGCCGGAGGCGGCGCGAAATTGACTACGATACGGGACGGGTCGGGGCCGGCCGGCGGGGTGGGGGCCTTCGTCCCGATATTGACGACTACCTCGCCACCGAGTCGAAGCTCGGCGAGTGCGTGTTCGACGGCATGGGCCGTGGGGTAACGGGCGGCCGGGTCTTTCTCGAGACAGCGGAGTACGACCTTCTCGAGGGCTGGGGGGAGCGTGGGCACATTCAGGGTCGGCAGCGGCACCGGGCTCGAGAGGTGCTTTTCGAAGGCCTCCTTCAGGGTCTTCACCTGAAAGGGCGGTCCGCCGGCAACGGCTTCATAGAGGATGACGCCTAACGAATAGACGTCGCTCCGTGCGTCGACATTGCCCTTGAAGTGTTCCGGCGAGAGGTAGGGCAACGACCCGAACGCCATGTTGCCGCCGATCGTGGCCCCGAGTTCGGCCAGGCGGGTGAGGCCGAAGTCGGCCACCTGGGCCGTGGCGTTGCCGAATCCGGCCTGGCCGCTGCTCCGCTGGATGAGGACATTCTCCGGCTTGAGGTCCCGATGGAGGAGGCCGGCGGCGTGGGCCGCGGCCAGGCCGTCCGCCACCTGGCGAAGCAGCGTCACCGCCCGCGCCAGAGGAAGCTCCTGCTGAAACCGTTGGAGGAGCCCGCGAAGGGAACCATCAGGGAAGTACGGCTGGATCAGATAGTACCGGCCGCCGGCTTCCCCGTACTGTTCGATCGAAACGATATGCGGATGCCGAATGGTGGCGGCGGGCCGGACGATCTCCGCGAAGCGATCGGCGAACCCACGGTCGTGGACAAAATGGTCATGGAGGAGCTTGACGACGACCTGACGCCCGTCCTCCACCCGCCGGGCCAGGTAGCTCTCGCCGAGAAAGCCCTTTCCAAGGGCTCGCTCGAATCGAGCGCCGGCGACCACCATGCCGATTTGAGTGCTCACGCGGCGAACTCCAGCGTATAGCCGACATGAGCCGGCTTGTGGGCCACGACCAGGTACTCAATGAAGTCCCGGCGGACATCGCTGTTCGGCGGGATCGCGACCTTGATCTGAAAGGTATGCGGGCGGGCCGGATTTTCGGAAATGACCGGGGTGATGCCGGTGCAGACTTCGATCATTCGGGATAGGCCATATCGAGTGCCACGCCAGCGGTACAGTTCCATGGCCTCGCGAAGCAGGCGGCGGCGGCGCGGCTCCGGCCAATGGCGGTCGACCGAGAGCTGGAGCCAGCCGGCGAGCCAGGAAAGGAACTCGGCCGGGCAGGTGCGCGGATCGTAGTACATCGCGATCTCGCTCTGGCGGGTTTCGAGTGGTTCCCAGAGGCTCTCGAAAATGAGCAGCATCCGGCCAAGGAAGGGGATCTTCGGAGCGGTCGTGTCGGATAGATCGGCCGGCCCGCTGGCGGTGGCCGACGCCCCGTCGTCCTGGAAGATGGCCGGCAGGTCGTAGAGATAGCGGCTGCAGGGGCCGAGGGCGGTCGGCGCCGGGTACCGGGGCCGGGCCTCAATCGGGACGATGCTTTGTTCGCTGGCACGGGCGGGCGGGGTCCACGATTCGGTCGCGACGATCGCGGCCGGCCGGCTTGGGATCTCGATCCGGATGCCTGCAGGCGCCCACGTGAGGACGAAGGGGCCGATCCGGATCGGATCACCCGGCGGTACGACGACGGGCCGGCTCGGCAACAGGGTTTCCGTGCCGACGAAGGTGCCACCGGCGCTCCCCAGGTCGGTGACGACGAGGCCGCTGTCCTCGAGTCGGATCTCGGCATGACGGCGCGAGACGCTATGGTGAGGCAGCACCACGCCGTTGTCGGGGAGGCGTCCGACGGTGAGCGGCGTTGAGCCAAGGGCCAGGGTACGAACGACCTCGCCTTCGAGCGAGATCGTAAGAATCGGGGATCCGGGTGGCGGTCCGACCATGGGTTTTGCCTAGGTCCGGTTGACGCGGTGGTCGTCGGAGCAGATCAATCCGTTGGGCGGAATGACCAACCGGGTCGGGGCGGGCCGTGGGGCGACGCCGGTAGCGGTTTCGCGGTACAGCACCTTCAGGTCGTCGACGAACTCGACGCCGGGCATCCTCTGGAGCAGCGCGAAGAGTTCCGAGGTATGGAGCTCACGCCCGAATGGCCATCCCTTGCCATCGGGCCCGCCGACGCAGGGATTTAGATAGCGGAGCAGTTCGGATTCGCAGCGGCGGCGAACTTCGGCCACCAGGCCGGGTTCGGCGTTAGGCGGAAGTCCGACCCGGGCTTCCACCGAGACCCAGTAGAACTGGGGGGCTTGGACGGAGACTTGCGTTCCGAGCAGGCGGCGCTCCGTCAGGTAGGCCTGGGTTGCCTGGCTCAGTTCGGTGGAGAGCAGCAGTCGCTCGGGCGGGATGTGGCCGGTCGGGTCGTCGACTTCGGACAGAATGGTCACCACGACGTTGCCCGGCTTCGGATCGTTGGGGCCGCCGGGCTGGGCTCCCGGACCAAGGCAATGGGCCCGGAGTACTCCGGGCACCTGGCGAGCCAGAGTCTCGAAGTCGTCCTTCGTCACCGCCCGGGTTTGGGTCCGAAGTCGCTGAGGCGCTCGAAGTTTCGCGTCTTCGAGGCTTTGTCCGTCGCGGCCCCCGAGGGCCGGTTGCCGGTTCACGACTCGGGCGATATAGGGGATCGACGATTTCAGGACAGTGATCATTCCCTTCGGTACGTTGCCGGCCGCGCCGCCCCCATGCTGATACCGACTGAACCGAAGCACGCTGCCCTTGGCGGGCACTCGGCCGAAGCGATAGACGTTGCCGTCGGGCTGGAGGAGGGCCGGGCCCAGGATCACCGCCCCGTCGTTGCTGTCGAGGGTGAAGTGGGGATCGTTCGGGCCGGAGTCCCCGAAATCGGCAACCTCGACCCACCGCTCGGGTGCGCCGCCCGGTGCGGTAACGACCAGGTAGTCACGAGCGGGATCCCGGGCGAGCACCGGCGTTTGGGAGAGGCGAAAGACCTGGCCCGCGGTACCGTCCGCGTCGCCGAGGACCTCGTCCAGCATCGTGACGGCGTGGCGAGCGGTGACAGTCCCTCCGAGCGACACGAGCCGGAGTTGGCCGATTTCCGGAGACTTTTCGTAGGTCGCC
>JAYVJS010000515.1:0-4997 GCA_043769075.1 Gemmatimonadota bacterium
GAACACCGGCGACTTTTTTGAACTCGAGGCAACCGAGGGACGGATTGCCGAGCGGTTGGTGAAGGAGCTCAAATGAAGTCGGTTCACGACGCCGCTGACCGGGCCGACCTGATCCGGCGGCTCAAGACCGTGTCGGCTGAGGCCAAGGGCCAGTTTGGGGTCTTGACCGCGCCCCGGATGATTACCCATCTCATTGATTCGAGCCGGATGGCCATGGGCGAGATCGAGGGGCTAGGTACCGGGCTGCCGGTCCTTTCGTGGCCGCCATTCAAGCAGTTGCTCTTGTATGTCCTGCCGATCCCGAAGGCCAGGGCTAAGACAGCGCCGCAGTTGTTGGCCACCAGCCCAACGGACATGGCCAAGGATGTTGACCGGCTCTGCGGATTGATTGAGCGGTTCGCCAAGCCGGGAACGACGTTCGCTGCAACACACCCGGCCTTCGGTTCGATGACGAGGGACTCGTGGGGTGTTTTGGCTTACAAACATACCGACCATCACTTGCGGCAGTTCGGCGCCTAATCGCGTTTTCCGGGCCGGGCCCTTAGAGCTCGAGAAACCCCTCTGTCACCCCGACCACCTCGCCGCCAATCCACACGTTCATCACCCGGCCGTTCTGCTTCTCGGCCCGGGCTTCGAGCACACTCGGGCGGCCCATCTCCACTCCCTGCGCGATCCGCCAGCGAAACTCGGTCGCGGCCGAGCGGTCGTAGTGCGCGAGCAGGCCGGCCAGCGCCGCGTTGGCGCTCCCCGTGGCGGGGTCCTCGAGCAGCGGATCGCTCGATGAGAACTGCCGGGCCCGAAGATCGAACCCGTCGCCGTCGCGAGTGTAGAGATGGAGATACGGCTGGCCGAACTCGGCGCTCGCCAACCGGTCGAGCCCCGCCACGTTCGGCCGGGCCCGTTCCAGTGCGGCGCGGTCGCGGAGCTCGGCCAGCAGAAACCCGAGCCCGACCGACCCGGCTTGGGGCTGGTGGGTCGTGGTCAGGATATCGGCGTCACTGAGAGACGCGGCCGCCGCGACCACCACGGCCGGAACCGTGGCGCCGAGCGAGAGCTGCTCCGGGGCTTTGAGCTCGCAATGAAACCGGCCGCCCGGCCGCCGCTCGATCGCAATCGCCACCAGACCGGCTTTTTCCTCAAACGTGACCGCATGAGTCTGGCCCACGGTGCCGAGCTCCCCGTGGGCGGCCAGCATCGCGGCCGTGCCGACGTTAGGGTGCCCCGCAAAAGGGACCTCGCACCCCGGGGTGAAGATCCGGACTTTGCGAGTCTGGCCGGCCTCGGGCGGAAACACAAAGCTGGTCTCCGCCAAGTTGAACTCCCGGGCGATCTGCTGCATCTGCCCGTCGGTAAGACCCTCGGCCGTTGGAAACACGGCTAGCTGATTCCCACCGAACCGGGCGTCGGTAAAGACGTCGCAGGTATAGAACCGATACCTCATAACTCGGCGGTAATCCTGGAGGGCTTGGGCGCGACAAGTCCAGATGGACTTGTCAGTTTACATCCGGGGGGCAAACTAACCGCAGGAGCATCCACCTTTGACATACAGTAATAGTACTCCCTAACTCCTTGCATCGACGACGACCAGCTAGACAACGTCTTCAAGGGGTCCAGCGGTCTCTTACGGCCCAACCGTGCGATGCCCCCACCGAGCCCGCCGTCTGCGAGGCTGAGCAACGCCCTCCGGAGCTGCACGATTGGCTCGGGTGACCTTGAACAACCTCGAGAAACAGCTTGATTCCAGCGTGTTTGCGCGGATCCACCGGACCGCGATTGTTCGAGTGGATCGGATCAAGGAGCTCCGACGGAAACGGGACGGGGGGACGCCGCCGGCGTGGGTGACGAACGCGCCGCTTCTTCCGCTGGCGCTGCTCTTGCTCACGGGGCTGTATTTGTTCGCGCTGCCCTATGTCACCAACTGGCGGCGTCGGCGACACCCTGAATGACCCGGGGTCGACCCGAGAGACAGTCCGCCTCCACCTGACCACACGGGAGAAACCACGATGAAAGCCGCCCAGCGCGCCGAACTGATCAAAACACTCCACGATCGGTTCACCAAAAACCCCCGTCGCCACCAGGGGGTCAAGTGGAGCGATGTGGAGGCCCGACTCACAGCCCACCCCGCGAAGCTCGACGTACTCCTTGCCATGGACCAGTCGGGCGGCGAACCCGATGTGATCGGTCGCGATGAGACAACCGGTGAGATCAGGTTCTGCGACTGTGCGGCGGAGAGTCCCGCCGGCCGGCGGAGCCTCTGCTTCGACCGCGCTGCGCTAAACGCCCGGAAGGAGAACAAGCCCGCCGGCAATGCGGTGGACATGGCGGCCACTATCGGAGTCGAACTCCTCACGGAAGAGGAGTATCGCACCCTCCAGACGCTGGGCGAATTCGATCGGAAGACCTCGAGCTGGGTCCAGACACCAAGCCGAGTCCGATCGCTCGGCGGCGCCCTCTTCTGCGATCGTCGCTATGACCAGGTCTTCGTCTATCACAACGGCGCCGAGTCGTACTATGCCGCCCGTGGCTTCCGCGGCCTGCTCCGGGTCTAGGGGGCGAGTCAAACCACCTAAATCATCCTTTTGGGTGACGCGGAGCGAACCGGTCCATGGTAGGATGGAGCCCACACTTCAATAGGAAGCTCCGATGCAACCAGTTCCGGTCGGCAACGGCAAGCACCCGGTTCCGATGGTCGCCATCGCAGCCAACAACCTTGCCCAATCGGCCGAGTTCTATCGCCATCTCTTTGGATGGCAAGGATATCCGATGTCGGCGGAGTTGACGGCGATCGTTGCCCCCGGTGGGCCAACGGTGACCCTGAGGGCCAATACCGCCGAGGGGTTTCAGGGCATGGTGCCGTTTGTCAGCGTCCCCGATGTGGATCAGGCCCTCGCCCTGGTCGTGGCCGCGGGCGGGACCGTCGAACGAGCGCCGTGGTCGGCCCCAATGATCGGCAAGCTGGCCCGGTTTCGGGACCTCACTGGAACGATCTACGGCCTCACCGCCGCAGTGGCCCCCGCCCCGATGCCCCACCAGCCGATGCCGGTCGGTCCCAACCCAAAGCCGGCGGCCGGCTCGGTGTGCCATTTGGAGATGTACGCAGCCGACGGAGAGGCCGCCGGCCAGTTTTTTAGCAGGCTGTTTGGCTGGGGCACGGCGGCCACCATGCCGATGTATCAGGCCTTCGACCCCGGGGCCGGGGTGGGCGGAATCTTCCAGTCCCATACCCCCTCGTTGCCGGGCCTGGCGTATCTCTACGAACCGGATGTGGCCGAGAAACTCACCGCGATCGACCAAGCCGGCGGCAAACGAATCGCCGAGCCGATGCGGATCGAGGGGTATGGTTGCTTTGGCTATTTCAAGGATCCGTCGGGAACCACGATGGGCCTGATCGGACAGTAGGCCCCGGCCGGTACGCTCCTACGAGACTACCTTACCAAGAAGCAGCTAGGCTTGACCAAGAAGCAGCTAGACTTGAAGCGCGACGCCGAAGCAACCGCGATCAGTGGAGCCAGGGAATCATGAAACACAGCTACCGGCCGGTTGCCGTCGGCTTGGCCCTCCTTTGCCTCGGAACCCACGCCCACGCCCAGGGCCGCCCCGAAATCATCCGCACCGAACACGGGGTACCGCACATCTACGCCGCCGACTACCGCCAGGCCGGCTACGGGCTGGCCTGGGTCGAGCTGGAAGACTACGGCGCCCGGGTCGTCAACGCCGTCATCAGCGGCCGGGGCGAAATGGGCGCGGTCTACGGCCCCGACAGCCTGGAGCAGGACTTCGAACGGCGGCCGATCCATGCCCACGCCAAACAAATGTGGCCCCGCCTCGAACTCTCCACCCGCCAGATGTATGAAGGCTTCGCGGCCGCCATCAACGATTACGTCACCCAACATCCGACCGAGTTCGTGGCCCGAGTCAAGCCGGTCTTTGCCGGGTGGGACGTGCTGGCCCGGGAAATCGCGGCGCCCAACTTAGCCGGCGCCCGCCGGCTACTGAACGGCAGGCCTAACGGAACCGCCACCAGGAATGACGACGAGGGTTCGAACGCCTGGGCTTTCGCCCCGTCCCGGACCACCTCGGGGCATCCGATCCTGCTTCGGAATCCTCACCTCAACTGGGACGCCGGCTACTACGAGGCCCACCTGGTAATCGAAGGGCAGCTCGATTTCTACGGCGACTTTCGGATCGGCGGGGCGTTCGCGGTGGTCGGGGGGTTCAATCGGAACCTTGGATGGGCCACCACCAACAACAACGTCGACAGCGACGAGCTCTACGAGGTTCCCCTCGCCAAAGGGCGGAACGACCGCATCATGATCGACGGCCGGCCGGTGCCGTTGATCAAAACGATCGTGACCGCCGGCACCACGACCCGCGAGTCCTGGACTTCGCCGTTCGGTCCGGTCATCGACCGACGGAACGGCAGAGCCTATATCCTGCGAACCGCAAGCGAGGGCGAGTGGCGCGGCGGCGAGCAGTTTCTCAAGATGATGCGGGCCACGTCCCTGGTCGAATGGGAAACGGCTATGAAGATCCGGGCCCGCACCACCTCAAACCTTACCTACGCCGATCGAGCCGGAAACATTCTTTACGTCTGGAACGGCGCCCTGCCGGCACTGCCCCACCCGCCCGGCGGCGACTCGGTGATTGTGCCGGCTTCCTCACGCCAAGGGATGTTCTCCCGCTTGGTGCCCTGGGATTCGATGCCGATGGTCAAGAACCCGGCGACCGGCTACCTCCACAACGAAAACGACTCGCCCCACTTCGCCAATCTCGAAGCCCCCTTGAACCCGGCCCGGTTGCCGCGGAACGTCGAGGCCCCGAGTCTCCGGCTCCGGAGCCAGCACGCGCTCGACTTGATTCGATACCCCGAGGACAAGTTCTCGCTTGAGGATGTGGTTCAGATCAAGCACAGCTACCGGATGCTGTTGGCTGAGCGGATGGTGCCGGAATTACTCCGAGCCGCCGAGTCGGTCGTGCCGGGGCCGTCGGCCGAGATC
>JAYVJS010000516.1:0-4367 GCA_043769075.1 Gemmatimonadota bacterium
CGGTCGCCAGCCACGAAATCCAGAATGCCGGCCGGAACAACTTTGGTGGAAACAGCGTCAGGCTACGCAGCCAGCCTTTGACGTCCGTCACCGCTCCCCCGGCTCCTCTTGCGGCTCCTCTTGCGGCTCATCGGGCTGGAGCCGGCCGGCGCCGCTCAGGCATCGAGGACAAAGACACCGAGCGCCCGGGCCTTTAGGAACCTCCAGGCGGACGCCGGCCGACAGGCACCGGCACGGGGCGCCGGCGGCCGCGGTGCACTCGTTCGGCTCACCGCAGCGGGGGCAATGGGCTGGTCCGTCGGGGGCTGGGTGCGACTCTTGCTCGCGGGCCAAAGGTCAAGTCACGATGCCAGGGTTGGCGCGGAGTGCGCTTCAATCAGTTGCTGAGCCTCGACGGGGGCGAGCTGCCGATGGGCGGCGACCGGCCCGCGAACGCGTCGATTCCCGTCGATCTCGATCTCCCATACGAGGGGCCCGGTATGGACCTCGTTGGGCATGGTGGCCCCTTGGGGCGGTACGACTCGCGCCCGAATCCGCCGACCTTCGAAGATGAAATCCGTCTCCCAATCCATCGTCGCTACCGCTTCCCCTTCCTCTCCCGGACGATCAGCTCATTCGGTTCGATGCCTAACGTGGTGGCGATCTTGTCGAGGGTCACGAGCGAGACCTGGCCGGTGGCGTTCGTGCAGATGCGGTTGATGGTGGCGAAGCTGAGGCCGGCCAAGCGGGATAACTCGCTCTGGCTCATGTCTCGTTTCTCAAGAATCTCGCGAAGCCGGAACTTTGTCGGCATGATGAAAGGTACGCTATAACACTTGTGCTTGACAAGGCTAGAACAGAAGTGTTATAGTCTGGCGTACCAAACAAACGCGCCAGCCCGGGAATCTCTTGGCGGAGACCGAACTGGCGCGAAGACCAACCCCGAAGGGCCAGCGCCTGCAAGATAGTGGGCCTGGCCCCCGGACAACACCGGAGGTGCGCCATGGATCGCCCGCTCTACCTCGCCCTCGCTGGATCGCTGTACCGCCTCGACCTGGCCGCCTCGAGTCAGCCGATCACCGGCTCGCTCATTGGCCGTATCACCAAGGCGGCCGTCGTCGTTGCTATGGGAGGGCACCATGGCGAAGCGTAAGGCCGGTCCGGCTCTGTCGGCAATCGATCGACTCCTGGCGGCCCCCCCGCCGCGTCCCGTGGCCAACTGGGTCTTCCATCTGACCACGACCACCCCGCGCCACACCGGCCGCAAACGTTGGGTCGACGTCAACGGCATTCGGCTTCGGTACTTCGGGTGCGCGGACATTTCGGAGTGTCACGACGTCTACCGGCTCGAGTTGCCGCGGGATCTCGCCCGGCGAGCGCAAGCCGACCCCCTCGGTGTGGCGCCGGAAATCGCTACGCTGGTGGACTGCATGTGGCACGAACTCTCGATCGAGTGCCGGCACTTGACCGCGCCCCCGCAGTGCCCGAATGGGTTGTGCGGGCCTTGTTGGCGTCAGGGCAGGCGCACAGCCGGGAAGACGTACTTCGGCCGCCCGTTCACCTCGGGCTCTGATCTATGTGATGATCACTACGCCGCATGCTCCGATCGGCACGAGCTGACGGAGGCGCCATGAAGCGGCGCGAGTTCGAACCCATCGTCCTCCGAGCCGCGGTGGCTATTCCGGAGGTCGATGTAGGCCCGGGTGACGACTTGGTCATCGATCCGGCGGCCCCTCGCCTCTTCACGGTGCTCAAACGCCTCCCCGACGAGGGGGCGATCGCAGCGATTGAACGGTACTGCTTCATTCGGGAACCGGGCCGGCCCGATTTGCCCGGCAGGGAGCCGCCGAAGTGAAAACCCCGGCGACCGCCACCGAACCTGTCGTGTTCCGGGTCACGTTGGCGTCGGCGGATCTCGGTCTTGAGCCCGGTGACGACGTCGTGTTCGACCCGTCCGCCCCCCGCCTCTTTACTCGCCTGAGCCCGATCGATCGGGACGGGCTACGGCGTCATTCCCAGGCGTTCGGACTCCAGCCGTTGACCCCGGGCCCGCTCCCGCCAGGGTTCACGTTTGCAAAGCGACGGCCCAAGCGAGAGAAGGGTCCAAAGGTGGAGGAACCGAGCCGGCCGCCGATTCAGCGCGGCCCCCTGACCTTGGTCAAAGGGCAGGGCGGGTGAGGGGACTACCCGTAACCGAACCGGGGCCAAGCTCCGCGGTCGAGACCGCCGAACAGGCGGGCGCTTACTTGCTCCGCCGCTTCTTCGGCTTGGTCGGAGTGGCTCGCTTGTCGTGCCGTCCTTGGGCGCGGCCGCCCGGGGCGATGCCAAGCGGGTTGCCGAGCAAGCGGAGAAACGCGTCCAGGCGATCCCAACGAGCGAAGGCCCCCTTCTCACCAGCGAGCCAAGGGCCGAGTGCAAGGCTCAATACCCGGCCCATCGAGGCAGCAAACTCAGCGGCATCCTCGGGGCCAACCGGTGGTCTCGGCTGGTTCCGTTCATCGGGACGCTGGATCAACAACTGCTGCCAACGGGAGAGCGAGCACATCTCGACGAGGATCCAATCGAGCACCTGGCGCTGCAAAACACCGGGTTTACCGGCCGCCCGGCGGCGAGCTGTCAGCTCAAGACCTCCCCCCTCCCATCCCCCGATTCCTCTCGGTGGCCAGGGGGCCAGGCCCGCTTGAATATCACCCCACCAGACCGGGCGAATCCGGGCGGCGATCGCGAAGGTTTCGATCTCGGCCCCCGAGATCGGCCAGGATTCCTCCGGCTCGGGTGTAGGGTGGGCGAACTCGATGTCGGGAAGGTCCTGGGGGTTGCGAACGAACGGATTGCCGGGGCCCAGGGTCCCGTCGGGAAAGCCCGCGAGGCGTTCCAGTCCCTGGCGGTAGCTCCGCCGGCAGCGCCGATTGGGGCCGGAGTGCTTCAGAATCGCGCTGAGCGTTCGTTGGTCCACTTTGGCGCGGCGGGCGGCTTCAGACGGGGTAATTCGCAACCACGCCAGGAGCTGGCCAACTCGCGCGGGTACGATCGGTACGAACGGATCAACCTTCCTCTTCTCTCGGTGCGCTCGGTGGGTGCGTCCACCGTCAGTAACTCTCACGCATATGCCCCTTTCATCTTTCGGTCCGATCGCCATGCCCCTAAGGTTGGCCACAGTCAGCGTGTCAGCAATCTACTGATGAACCGGACGCGAAGGACAATCTTTATGGTGGATCAGAAAACGATCGAAGTTCCGATGTCGCTCGCGGCGCTGCAGCTCGGCCGGTCCTGGCACGCGACATACCGCCTTGTCCTCACCGGGGCTATCCGGGGCCGTTTGATCGGCGGACGTTGGTTCGTTGAAGTCTCCAGCCTAGAAGCCATTCAGAAGGCTCAGGCTCCACACGCCACAGCCGCCTAACAATCAACGAGGACACCCATGGCCCCGAAATCAGTGCTGCAGTCCGAAAAGATTCAGGCCGAGCTCGACGCCCTCGCAGAGGCGGACCAGGCGCGCGATCGGAAGCTCGGTTCGCTGGAGGATGTCCTTGAAGCCGCCGGCGAAGACCCGGCCAAAATCGCCTCGGCGCGGGACCAGTTGGCGAAGAACCGATCCAATCTCGAAGCCGAAGTGATCGCCTCGGCCCGGAAGCGGACGCGGCTCACGGCGGAGCTCACAAACGCCAAGGGATTTGAGCAGCACGACGCCCGCGTCGCCGAGGCCAAAGCGGGCCGAGCGCTGCACATCCGAATCGGCGAACTGCACGCGGTCTTCGACGATCAGGCGCGGGCCACCGCGGGCACGCTGGCGGAAATCCGTGAGCTCCGGTTTCGGCTCACCGAGATCGGCCGTCGCGTCACTGCGGCCGACGAAGCCGATCGACTCGCGGGGACAATCCGCACTGAATCCTACAGCGACATTTTTGGCCGGGCTCTCCCTGATCTTCCCCGGTGCGCCGTCGACCTGTCCGGCGACCTCCGGCTGATCGACTCCGCCGGGTACCCGCTTTGGCCCCGGTCCATCTGATGACGACGGCGGTGATTTCGGTTCGGACCGACGCTGACCTGAGACGACTCGGCCAGGAGTTCGCCACGGCCCTTCAGGGGTCCCGCGTGGGCGCCATCCTGTTCGATTTTGACTGCGACGGGGGCGACCGGGTCGGTTGGTCGGAACTGGCCTCGATGGTCTACCAGGCTCGGGCGGTGAAACCGACGTTTGGCTTTGTGTCCGGGGGCTGCGTCGGCTGGCCGCTGTGGCTCGCCGCGGCCTGCAGCCGGGTAGTCATCAGTCCCACGGGGATTATCGGCGGCCTCGGCGTGATGGAGTCGGTCAGCGACGACTCAATGCAACTCGCCGCCCAAGGCCGGCGACGAATCACGATCGTGTCCCGCCAAACCCCGCGAAA
>JAYVJS010000517.1:0-8097 GCA_043769075.1 Gemmatimonadota bacterium
GCCGTCCGGCCGGCTCCAATTTTTTGCCCTCGAAGCCTCCGACTACCTCGAGCGCTTGGCTCGGCTTGCCAACCAGCCGGATCGGCCCGACGGCGCGGAGTTTGTCCGGCTGACCCGAGCCCTCCGCGGGACCGCGCTGATGGCGGGCCTCGCCGCCTACGCCCAGGCCGCCGCGAGCTTGGAACGGGTCGCCAAGACCCATCGCGACGACCCCAGCACCTGGTCGGTCGGCCGGGCGGAGGTCGTTGCCGGAGCCGTTGAGGAGCTCCAGCGGCTCACCCGCCAGGCCGGTCATTGGAATGAGGCCGACTCCGGGGCGGCCGATCGACTCGGTCGCGACCTCGCCAACGCGATCGGCGAGGTGCCCACCAGGTCGGCCGAAACATCCGAATCTCGGGACGACCTCAAACCGAGCGTTCGTGACTTCGTCGCCCGAGAGGGGGCGGCGATCGCCGGCACGTTGGAGCAAGCATCTCTGGCCCTCGAGCAGGGCCAACCCGAGGCCGCATCCGGCGCAATCCTCACTCGCCTTCAAACACTCCGTGGCCTGGCGGCTTTGCCGCGGCTCTCGCCTCTTCCTGAGTTCCTCGACGCGATCGAACTCACGATTCGGTCGGTTCGCCAATCGGCGGTACCGCCGGACGGACCGATGGCCCTTCGCCGGGCGGCCGCCGCGGTCCATCGGCTGGTCCGCGACATCGCCGACCATGGCCAAGCCAGCGGAGATACCCCCGAAATCGTCCTCGGCGCGGTGAGTCTCCTTGAGGCCTTCGGGCGGGACGACGACATCGTCGACATCGCCACGCTCTACGTTCTGGGCGACCCGTCCCCGATTGTCAGACGGGGAGAGGTGCAGGAGCGAGACGCAACCGACGCGGTCATCGAAATCGTCAGCTTAGCCGACCGGTTCCGGCAGGCCGCCGACCAAATGAGCGCACCCTCCGGCCGAGCCGGTCGAACCCTGACGCTCTATAGCCAGCTCGTCCAACTCCGGCCGCTGACGAGAGAGGCCCATCGCGAACGGCCCCATCTCGCCGGGCTACTCCGGGCCGTAGGCCAAGCCATCGGCGGCGGCCACGCCAACCGCCAGCCCGGTCCCTTCGGCGCCGCCCTCAAACAAGCCGCCGAACGGCTGACCGAAGCCGCCGAAACCCGAAATGCCGTATTCCTCGGCACCGAACTCGCCCCCGTCGTCCGGGCGCTCGAGGCGCTCGCCGCTCCGTCCGAGGCGAGCGCCGAGCCAACGGCGCCGGATGTCGAGATCGTTCCGATCGAAGCGTTAGCCCCCGACCAACCGGTCGTTCATCTTGGCCCGACCCCCTTCGACCAGAGTTTCTCGACCTACCACCGATTGCAAACCACCAGGGCGAGCGCCGAGTCGGAAGCGCCGAGCCCAGAGCCAGTCGACGCCGTTCCGATCGGTGCCTTGCTGTACCGAGGACGGGCCGCGTTGCTCCGGGCAAACGAGGTTCGCCGCGACCTGAGCGGGTGCCTCAAACGCGGCCTCCCCTTCCCTGAAATCGAACCGCTCGTTAGCGAGTTGCTCGACCTCGTCCCCCTCGCCCTTGAGGAATAGGGCGATCGCCGGCGTCATTGGGGCGATCATCACGATCGCCCTGCTGGCCTGGGTCCTGAAAGACGTGTCGTTCGCCGAGGTCTGGCGGAGCGCCCGCCAGGCCCATTGGGGCTATCTCGCCGCGGCCGTGGGCCTGGCCACTTTCAGCTTTGTGATTCGGGTCCCCCGGTGGAGAATTCTCCTCCACAACGAGGACGGCACCACCATCTCGCCGGTTCCGTTGTGGCATGCGATCGCGATCGGTTTCATGGCCAACAACCTGATCCCGTTTCGGGCCGGCGAAGTCCTTCGAGCGGTCGCCATCAGTCGGTTGGCCAAGCCTGGGATTGCCCGGGCGCTGTCGTCGCTGGTCGCCGAACGGCTCTTCGACGGGATCACGATCATCGCTCTCCTGTTCGTCGGCCTCCTGACAGCGGGCATTCCGGCCACCGCGACCATCAACGGCATCGACCTGGGTACTCTTTCCGCCCGCCTTGCCATCGCGCCCGCTGTCCTGCTGATCCTCTGCGCAGTTGCCTTAGGCTTTCCCGATTTGGCGAAGCGAATGGTCCGTTCGGTGGTGCCATCAGCCATCGTCGTTGAGAGACTTTGCCAGTTGATTGATGGCGTCAGGGCCGGCCTGAGCGCCTTGACCTCACCATCGCGGGTCCTCGGTGCGGCCGGCTGGTCGATCGTTCACTGGGTCAGCAACGCCTTGTCGTTCTACCTGGCCTTCCAGGCCTTCAGCATTGCCGTCGGCTTCGGCGGCGCCCTCTTGATGCAGAGCCTCCTCGTGGTCCTGATTGCGGTGCCGTCAACCCCCGGGTATTTCGGGGTCTTCGAATCCGCGATTAAGGCCGTGTTGATCGTATTCGGAGTGGACGCCAACACAGCGGTGGCATATGCGTTGACCTACCACCTTGCCACCTTCGTTCCGATCACCGTCCTCGGCCTTTGGTCCCTCTGGCGGACCCCGGTCACGATCCGGGCCGTGGAGCTAGGGGCCGGCACCGCCCAATGAACCCGACCGAACTGACCGCCAGGGCGCCGGCCAAGCTCAACCTTTTCCTTCGGGTCTTGGCGCGCGAGCAGTCGGGGTTCCACGGGATCGAGACCCTGTTCTGTCGGATTGGATTGGCCGACGAGATCTCGGTGGTGAGGACCGAACCGTCGGACGGGATTCAGCTGACGGTCGACGGACCGGACCTTGGGCCACCGGAGAAAAACTTGGCCGTCCGGGCCGCCGAAGCCGTAATCGGCGCCACCGGCCGTCGGTTCGGACTTCGGATTACGCTCCGGAAACGGATCCCGGTCGCCGCTGGGCTCGGCGGCGGTTCGTCCGATGCGGCGGCCGTCTTGGAACTCGCCAACCAGCTTGCGGGCCACGCAATTCCCCGCGCGGAGCTGTTCCATTTCGCAAGCCGGCTCGGCGCCGACGTCCCGTTTCTGCTCTCGGGAGCGCCCCTTGCGCTCGGGTGGGGTCACGGCGAGCGCCTGCTTCGACTGCCACCTCTCCCGTCGGCCCCGGTCCTCCTGCTGGTGCCGCCAGTCGGCATCGCGACCGGAGATGCCTATGGATGGGTCGACCAGGCTCGCCAAAGCGCGGCCCCTCGAGGGGCCTTGGCGCTTGACGTCGAAAGCCTCAGCAAGTGGAGTGACATCGCCCGAATGGCCGGCAACGACTTCGAATCGCCGGTGTTTGGACGGCACCCGGTGATCCGGGAAGCGTTCGAAGCGTTGGCCCGGACCCAACCGCTCCTCTGCCGGATGACCGGGTCGGGGTCAACGTTGTTCGGGCTCTACCGAAACTCACGGGACCGGGACGACGCCAAGAACATGCTCGGGAAGAAACACGGTTTTGCCGTGCCGACCGAGACGACCTAACGCCGCTTCGGCTGGCCTGACGAGATCTCCACCTGCCAATCGGACCCCCGCTCGATCTGATAGCGGGCCGCAAAGTTGGCTTGGTTGAGCGCAAAGGCCAGATCGAGCAAGCTGTCGATGTATGCCAGCGCTCGGCCTTTCGCGACGGCCCCGAAACTCTTCACGAACGGCAACCGACCCTGAAACTTGATCGCCCCACGCGACCGAATCGTCACGTTCAGCGTGTCCCCTAGTTTGACCCCGGCACTGTCCAGCACGCCAACTCGAATATTGGTCCAGACGTTCCCAAAGGGCTTATCGATGGCCAAGACCGTGCCCCGTACCGTCGTGCCATCCGCGGCCGGGGCAAGGTGGGCCAGTGCCACGACCGGGTCCGGGATCACCGGGCCGATCCGTTCGAAGTCGATAGCCCCGGCGGCGAGGCGGGCCCCGGTGTAGGCGAAGATGTCTCGCCCATGGAACGTGTGTGACCGCTCCGAGCCGGCCAGCCGGTTTACCGTTTCGTCGATCTCCCGCACCGATTCGACGCCAAGGCGTTCGGCGACGAACGTGAAGGTGCCGTTGTCAGGGCCGACGAACAAATGCCCCGTTTTGCTCCGAACAACTACGGAGCGCCGCGCGGTACCAACTCCGGGATCGACGATTGAGACGAACACCGTACCGGCCGGCCAGAACGAGGCCACTTGCTGAAGGCGAACCGCCGCCTCCCAAATGTCAAACGGGGGAATCAAGTGGGTCAGATCGAAGATCCTGAGGTTGCGGTCGACCGTGAACGCGACCCCTTTCATTTCCGCAACGCTGCCTTCGGCGAGGCCAAAATCGCTCTGGAGCACCAGCGCATGCTGGCCCCAAGCTGGATGAGCGGCTCCGACCAGAGCAAGCCAACCACTGAGCACGACCACTTTGATTGAGATCTTCATGCCCATATTCTAGCCCCGCCGCCGCCGCCCGGCGAACCCCCCTTTGACTAACTGCTTGGGCCGGTTGAGATTAACGCCCAGGTACTGGCCCCTCGTCCAATGGCAGGACATCAGACTTTGACTCTGAGAATGGTGGTTCGAATCCACCGGGGCCAATTGACCGATCCCTCCGACGTTGCCCCAACTTCATTCGTGGGCTATACTTAGGGGCTATGGCTCTGCCGAATCAGTCCCTGGTCCTCAGCCCTATGATGCTGCTTTCAGGAACCGCCAACCGGGCGCTTGCTGAGGAAGTGGCAGGGGAATTGGACCAGCCCCTTTGTAAGGCAACGATTCGGCGGTTCGCTGATGGGGAGATTTTCGTCAAGATCGACGAAAACGTCCGAGGCCGGGATGTCTACATCATCCAGCCGACCAACCCCCCAGGCGACAATCTGTTGGAGCTGTTGTTGTTGATGGACGCGGCGCGCCGGGCGAGTGCCGCCCGCATTACGGCGGTGATTCCCTACTTCGGATACGCCCGGCAGGATCGAAAGGATCAGCCGCGAGTCGCCATCAGTGCGAAGTTGATGGCGAACATGGTGTCGACGGCCGGGGCGGACCGGGTCCTCGCTATCGACTTCCATCAGCACCAGATGCAGGGGTTTTTCGACTTGCCGGTTGATCACTTGTATGCCGCACCGGTGTTCGTCAACCATTTTCGGCAAAAAGACCTGAAGGACTTGGTCGTAGTCGCGTCCGACGCCGGCGGGGCAAAGATGGCCCGGGGATTTGCCAAGCGGCTCAACGCAACGTTCGCGATCATCGACAAGAGGCGAACGGCGGCCAATGTGGCCGAGGTCGTCAACGTCATCGGCGATGTCGAGGGGAAAGATGTCCTGATTCCCGACGATATGATTGACACCGGGGGCACGATGACCGAGGCGATCGTGGCCCTGAAGCGGCTCGGCGCGCGCGACATTTATGTCTGCGCAACCCACGCGCTGCTTAGTGGCCCGGCAGTGGAACGGTTCATGAATTCTCCGGTCAAGGAGATTGCGGTCACCAACTCGATCGCGATCCCCCCGGCGAAGCATTTCGAAAAGCTTAAAGTTCTGTCGATCGCCGGCCTTCTGGCCAAGGCGGTCGGCTATACCCACAGCGACCAATCCGTGAGTTCGCTGTTCGATTGATCCTGGAAGGACGAGGCACATGGCAACAGCAGCAATTCTCAACGCGAACACTCGTAGCGTGGCCGGCAAAGGTGCCGCCCGCTCCCTCCGGCGTAGCGGCAAAATCCCGGCGATCGTCTATGGTCGCGGCCGGGTCCCCGAGTCGCTCGAACTCGACGCGGTGGCCCTCGAACGCCTGCTGACCAAGGTCCGGGCCGGCAACACGCTCCTCGACGTCACCGTCGCCGATCGCCCGCCGATCAAAGCCTTGATCCGCGAGATTCAGCGCAATCCGGTCCGGCCAAGCGACATTCTGCATGTCGACCTCTACGAGGTCCACGCCAACGAAACAATCGCGGTCGAAGTGCCGCTCAAATTCGTCGGGACGGCCGAAGGGGTCCGGAACAGCGGAGGGATCTTCGAAGCGGCCCTCCACCAGATCGAAATCAAAGTCCTCCCGGGCGACATCCCGGAATTCGTCGAGGTCGACGTCACCAACCTCGCCCTTGGCGGCTCGAAGCACGTCAGTGACTTGGTCGCCGGCAAGTTCGAGATCATGACCGAAGGTGGGGTCACGCTGTGCCTGGTCGTCGCGCCCAAGGCTGAGGAGGTCAAGCCGACTGCCGCCGCCGATGGGACGCCCTCGTCGGAACCGGAACTCATTCGCAAGCCCAAGGCCTCGGACGAGGAAGAGGGCGCCAAGAAGGACTAGTCCCTGCGGACCATCATTGGGTTGGGTAACCCGGGCCCGGAGTACCACCGGACTCGGCACAACGTCGGGTTCGCGCTGGCCGATCATCTGGTGGCCCGCTGGGGGCTCGGAGCTTTTCGCCGGGAAGGGCAGGCTCGCGTCACTCGGGGGTCGGTTCGGGGCCGGTCCTGCGACGTGATGAAGCCACAGACGTTCATGAACCGGAGCGGCGCCGTCCTGGGGCCGCTCCGTGCCAAACCAGGGTTTGACCCGACTGCTGAATTGCTCGTGTTAGTCGATGAGGTAGCTTTGCCGGTCGGTCGATTCCGGCTCCGAGGTAAGGGCTCCGCCGGCGGCCACAACGGACTGAAAAGCGTGGAGGGTGCGCTGCGAAGCCAGGACTACGCTCGGCTCCGTATTGGGGTCGGGCCGCTCCCACCTGAGTACCACGATATGGCGGACTTCGTGCTTGGTGAGTTCGACTCGGAGGAAGCCCGCACGATCGCGGCACTGCTCGACCCGATGGCCGATGCCGTCGAATGTTGGCTCGTCGACGGAATCGAGGTCGCCATGACTCGCTACAATAAGAACCCGAAGCCCCAAGAGCCCTGACCCCACCCAAAACAGGCGACTGCTGATGATGTCGAATCTCACACTCTATGCGTTGATCATCGGGCTCGTTGGCCTCGTGGCCACCTTCCTGACCTTTGCCGGCATCCGGCAGAAGCCGGCAGGTTCCGAAGTCATGCGAGACCTCGCGGACCAGATCCACATTGGGGCGATGGCCTTTCTCAAGGCCGAGTATCGGATTCTCGTCCCCTTCATTCTCGTTATCGCCGGCCTCCTGGCCTGGGCCATCGATCCGAAGACCGCGATTGCCTACGTCTTTGGCGGCGTCTGCTCGATCCTCGCTGGGTGGATTGGGATGCAGGGTGCCACCAAGGCGAACGTCCGAACCGCCGAAGCCGCCCGCGCGTCGGGCCAGGAGGCAGCCCTCCGCATTGCCTTCTCAGGCGGCGCCGTGATGGGCTTGGCCGTCGCCTCGCTCGGCCTGGTCGGAATCGCCATCGTCTTCATGTTCCTCGGGGCAGACGAGGCGGCCGGCAACGCCAAATTGTTCTCGGAAATCATCTCCGGCTACGCGATGGGCGCGTCCTCCATTGCCCTCTTTGCCCGTGTCGGCGGCGGCATCTTCACCAAGGCAGCCGACGTTGGCGCCGACCTGGTCGGCAAGGTCGAAGCCGGGATTCCGGAGGACGACCCCAGGAATCCGGCGACGATCGCGGATAACGTGGGCGACAACGTGGGCGATGTGGCCGGTCTCGGGGCCGATATCTTCGAGAGTTACGTCGGAGCCATCATCGCCACGGTGGCCCTCGCCGCCACCTCGACCCTCATTATCGACACCAATCGGATGACGGCCATGCTCCTCCCGGTTGCCTATACGGCAGCCGGACTGGTGGCGTCGTTGATCGGAATCCTGACGATGCGGCTGCTGGCATCCGGCAACCCGGCCAACGCCCTTCGACTGGTGACCTTCATCGCCGCCGGCTTGTTCCTCGTCTTTGCCTACATCCTCACCGGCATGATGCCCCTCGGCATGACGAGCGAAGCCGGCGTTGCCTATCCGGTCTATGGTCCGTTCTGGTCGGTCGTCGCCGGCACCGTGGCCGGGATCTTGATCGGCTTGGTCACCGAGTACTACACCTCGAGCAAGCCGGTCGAACGGATCGCCGAGGCCTCAAAGACGGGACCGGCCACCAATTTGATTGCCGGCCTCGCGGTCGGCATGCAATCCTGCATCCTTCCAGTACTCTTGATTTGCGGGGCGATCTACCTGTCGTATCAGATGGCAGGCCTCTACGGCATCTCAATCGCGGCCGTGGGCATGCTCGC
>JAYVJS010000518.1:0-2078 GCA_043769075.1 Gemmatimonadota bacterium
GGTCAGGTTCTTCGGCGCCCCCACGGTCATGCTCGAGCCGGCGAGCTTCACCGCCACGAGGTAGACGTCGGTCCCGGGCGGTGCTTGGGCGGAGGCTGGTGCGACGAGGGCGAACAGGGTGATCACGAGCGGACCGCGCATCGTTGCTCACTGTTTGAGATTGGGGTAACGTTAGCGCCATCGACGCTCGCTCCCAAGACCAACCCAGGTAAGCCACATATGTCTGACCCACTTCGGGCGCTGGCCCGGACGCGTTGGCGCGTAGCAATCAGCCTAACCGTTCTGATGGTACTGGTCTATTTCGGATTCATCCTGCTGATCGCCTACAACCGGCCGTTGATGGGGCGGTTGGTGGTTCCAGGCTTGAGCCTCGGCATCCTGCTTGGGGCTTTGGTCATCGTGGCCTCGTGGGTGCTGACCTACACCTACATTCGCTGGGCCAACCGGGTCTACGATCCGGAGCTCGAGCGGCTACGGACGGAGGCGGGTCGATGATCCTCCAGATCGAGGCCGCCGCCACCACTGCCATCGGACAGCGAAATCCGGTCGCCATCGGATTCTTCTTTGCGTTCATCAGCATCACGCTCGGCATTACCTACTGGGCGGCCCGCCGCACCAAGACCACCGAGCAGTTCTATGCGGCCGGCCGATCGATTACCGCGGGGCAAAACGGGTGGGCCCTGGCCGGCGACTACATGAGCGCCGCGTCGTTCTTAGGGATTGCCGGACTGGTCTCGACGACCGGATTCGACGGCTTGATTTACTCGACCGGCTGGCTGGTCGGGTGGCCGGTCGTGTTGTTCCTGATCGCCGAGCCGCTCCGGAACATGGGCCGGTACACCTTCGCGGATGTGGTGGCCCTCCACCGAGAGCAGAAGCCGATCCGGGTTGCCTCGGCCATCGGCACCTTGTCGACGGTGACGTTGTATTTGATTGCCCAAATGGTCGGCGCCGGCGGGTTGATCAAGTTGATGTTCGGGTTGTCCTACGAGACGGCCGTGGTCATTGTCGGCTCAGTGATGATTCTCTACGTGCTGTTGGGTGGGATGATCGCGACAACTTGGGTCCAGATCGTGAAAGCATTCCTGCTGATGTCGGGGGCGTTTCTGTTGGCCATCATGGTGCTGATGAAGTTCAACATGAGCCCGACGGCCCTGTTTGCGGCGGCGGCGGCCAAATACGGCGACAGCGTGTTGGCCCCGGGCAAGCTGGTGGCGAATCCGTTCGATGCGATTTCGCTCGGCATGGCTTTGATGTTCGGGACGGCGGGGCTCCCGCACATCCTGATGCGGTTCTTCACGGTGCCGGATGCCAAGGCCGCCAGGAAGTCGGTCTTTTACGCCACCGGCCTGATCGGGGTCTTCTATCTCCTGACCTTCATCCTCGGGTTTGGCGCGATGGTCTTGGTCGGGCCCGAGGTGATTCGCGGCGTCGACAAGGGCGGCAACATGGCGGCGCCCCTCCTGGCCGAGGTTCTCGGGGGCACGCCGTTTCTTGGGTTCATTGCGGCGGTGGCGTTCGCGACGATTCTGGCGGTGGTCGCGGGCCTGACCCTGTCGGGAGCGGCGGCCTTGTCGCACGACCTCTGGGTCAATGTGTTTCGAGGCGGCCACGCGGGGGCTGAGGAGCAGCTCCGAATTGCCCGGGGCGCCACGATTGTTCTTGGGATTGTGGCGATCGCGCTCGGGATCACCTTCAAGGGGCAGAACGTAGCGTTCATGGTGTCGTTGGCGTTTGCGATCGCGGCGAGCGGGAACTTCCCGGCGCTATGCCTAGCCGTGTTTTGGCGCCGAGCGACTTCGATCGGCCTGATCGCCAGCATGGTGGTCGGTACCGTGACCGCTCTCGTGCTGATCTATCTGTCGCCGACGATCCAGATCGACATCCTGAAGCACGAGTCGGCCTGGTTTCCGCTCAAGAATCCGGCACTGGTCACCATTCCCTTGTCATTCGCGGTGGGGATGGTGGTGTCACTGCTGACCCAGGGTCGGGGAGCCGCGGAGATCGCGTCGTTCGAGCAGCGGGAGCGTCAAATGCTCTGGGGCGACAAGCGACCATAGCCCTCGTCAGGGACGGAC
>JAYVJS010000519.1:0-2069 GCA_043769075.1 Gemmatimonadota bacterium
AGCCGGGTGGCCCGGAGCAACATTTGGGGTCTGCTCAAACTCGGTGCCCAAGTCGCTGTCTGCGGTCCGCCGACGCTGCTACCGGCGGGCCTCAGCTCGCTCGGGGTCACCGTGATGCATCACATTGAGGACGCCATCCAATGGGCGGATGCGTTGAACGTGCTCCGGTTGCAGCTCGAACGTATGGAGGGCGGATTCGTACCCTCACTGCGGGAGTACAATCGAATTTTTGGCGTCACCAATGACCGGTTGGCACGAGCCCCCAAAGACCTCGTCATCATGCACCCTGGACCGATGAATCGAGGAGTGGAAATCGACAGCGATGTTGCCGATGGGCCCCACAGCCTGATCCTGCCACAGGTTACCAACGGCGTGGCCGTACGAATGGCGGTGCTGTACCTGCTCGCCGGTGGGGTACCGGATGAAGGCCACAATGCCCGCAGCACCGATGACTAACGTCCTGATCGCGGGCGGGCGGGTGATCGATCCCTCGCGGGGCACCGATGGCATTGCCGACGTGTACCTCGTCGACGGCAGAATCGAGGCGGTGGGCCGGAATATTCCGGTCGGCGACGGAGTCCGCCGGATCGACGCCACCGGCAAAGTCGTCGCGCCGGGGTTTGTCGACCTCCATGTCCACCTCCGCGAACCGGGGCAGGAGCATATGGAGACCATTGCGACCGGCTCCCTGGCAGCGGTTGCGGGCGGTTTCACCGGCATCTGCGCGATGCCCAACACCGACCCGGTCATCGACAATCAGGCCGCGGTCGGCTTCGTAGTGCGCCAGGCCATTCGGGCGGGCAATGCCCGGGTCTATCCGATCGGGTGCATCTCCCTGGGACGGAAAGGCCAGCAGCTGGCGGAGATCGGCGAAATGGTGGCGGCCGGGGCGGTCGCGGTCAGTGACGACGGCAAGACGGTCGCGTCGAGCCAGCTGATGCGCACCGCCCTCGAGTACGCCAAGGTGTTCGGAATCCCAGTCGCCGACCACTGTGAGGACCCCACGATGGCCCTGGGGGTCATGCACGAAGGGATCGTAGCGACCCGGCTGGGCCTCAAGGGAATGCCTGCCGCCGCCGAGGAGATCATCGTGGCCCGCGACCTCCTACTAGCCGAACTGACCGGCGGACGGCTCCACCTTTGCCACGTGTCGACCCGGGGTTCCGTGGCCATGATCCGTCGGGCGAAGGAGCTCGGCCTCTCGGTCACTGCCGAAGCGACCCCCCATCACCTGAGTCTGACCCACGAGGCCTGCGAGAACTACAACACCAATGCCAAGATGAAGCCTCCGCTCCGGGAGCCCGAGGATGTTGAGGCAATTCGCCTCGGGCTCAAGGACGGCACCATCGATTGCATTGCCACCGACCATGCCCCTCACCACTATGACGCCAAGCAACGGGAGTTCGATGAGGCCCCTCATGGGATCATCGGCTTGGAAACCGCTCTCGGGATCGCGATTCGCGACTTGGTCGGTCCGGGGATCCTGTCCCTTCCGGAGCTGGTGGCGAAGCTGAGCACCAACCCGGCTCGGGTCTACAGTCTGGCCGGGGGCACCCTCGCTGTCGGCGGGCCCGCCGATGTGGTAGTTTTTGATCCAGCCAGGCGGTGGATCGTCGAGGCGAGAGATTTGCATTCGAAGAGCGCCAACAGCCCCTACTTGGGGCAAACGTTAGTGGGGCAGGCGGATTTGACCACGGTTGGAGGGCGGGTCGTTTTCGAGCGGGGTGTCGCGAAAACGGACGGCTAGCTTTCCAACGTGTTCCGTGATTTGGACTTCCGCCTTATCTTCTAACACGGATTATCGCTCCCACTGGGGGAAGTTACCTAAATGACCGAATACCACCGTCAGGATCTGAGCGAAGTCGAGACGCTCCTGGCGACCCGCCAACAGTTGGCGGATTGGCTGGACAAGCTCGAAGCTGCAGGAAGCAAGACCCCGCCATCTGTACGTGACCGAGTCCGGTCGGATTACCAAGGCCGCCTCGGGCAGGTTGTCGAGCAGCTCCGGAGTCACTCCGACGTCATTTCGAGCACCTTGCAGGGGCTCCGGAGCCAAGCGGAGGAGTTCG
>JAYVJS010000520.1:0-3803 GCA_043769075.1 Gemmatimonadota bacterium
GAGCTTTGCGATGTACGACGTCGAGCAGCTGGTCGAGGGCGTCCGGCGGCTCGGCCGGGCCGTCGAGCGGGTCCGACGCGGAACCTCCGACTTCAGGCGGCCGGCTTCGGGTATCGGTTGAACCAGCTCATCATGTACAGCGTGGTCCGAATCCAAATTGGACGGGGCCCGTCGAACCTTGAGGCCTGCCATCATGCGAGCTCCCGAAGGCGGGCCATCAATCCCGACAAATTGCACGACGCCCGGCGCTCATCACCGGCGGACCGGGTCGTCTGGGAAACCAGGAATCGGCGCGACGCCTGGATCAGGTCGGCGGAGGCATCGAGTCGACTGAGGTCTGCCGGACTCGGGGAGCCGGTGAGCTTGACTTCGATCGCCCACCGCTCGCTCCCCAGGTCGAGCACCAGGTCCACCTCGTAGCCGTCGCTGGTCCGGAAATAGTAGGGCTCGAAGGCGCATCCCCGCGAGGTCAGTTCGCCGATGACCTGCTCGATCACATAGCCCTCCCAACTTGCCCCGACCCACGGCTGGACCAGGAGCGCGCGATCATCCGGCACGTTGAGCAGCGCATGAAGCAGCCCCGAATCTCTCCAGTACATCTTCGGACTCTTCACGAGACGCTTGCGCAGGTTCGCGTGCCAGGGCTGCAGCCGCCGGATCAGGTAGGCCCCGATCAGGTAGTCGAGGTAGCTGTTGACCGTTTTGTAGGACAACCCCAGGCTCTGGCCCAGTTGCGAGGCGTTCCAGACCTGACCGTGCACTGCAGCGACCAGGCGCAGCAGGCGATCGGTGACCTGGGGCTTCGCATCCAGCCCCCAGCCGGGAAGATCCCGCTGCGAAAGAAGCGCCAGGTAGTCGCGCTGCCACCGGGGAAATCGCCCACGGTCGAGGATGCCGCCGTCGGGATAGCCGCCGTACAACCACCGGTGCTTCCGCTGCGCCCCGTTGAGTTCGCTCCAGAGCAATGGCGTCAGCTCCACCTGGGAGAGGCGGCCCGCGAGCGACTCCGAGATCTGGGCAATGAGCGACGGCGCCACGGATCCGAGGAGGAGGAATCGGTCGGAACGCTTGCGATCTTGGTCGATCGCCCCGCGAATGCGGGGGAAGACCTCCGGCCAGGCCTGCGCCTCGTCGAGGATGATGCGTTCCCGCCCGGCGATCAGCCGGGACCAGTCCAGGTCGAGCCGGAGGCGTTCGGGCTCCTGCTCGAGGTCGTAGTACGCCCCCCCCAGCGACTGGGCCAGGGTCGTCTTCCCGCACTGGCGCGGTCCGAGGAGAGCGACGGCAGGGTACGCCGCGAGCCGGCGACGCAATTCGGGGAGGACTTGGCGGGCCAACATGGTACCTGCAAATTAGCACTTGGATTCTATTTTGCAAAGAACTGGCTCGGCGGGAGTCTTGCCGATCCGACCGGTGACCCGGTTCATTCCCTTGATAGTTCACCGTCACAGTCTTGGAATCGCTGCCCATTCCGGCGCCGCTTAAGACCACGGAGCCGCTGGACCTCCGACTTCAGGCGGCCGGCTTCGGGTATTGGTTGAACCAGCTCATCATGTACAGCATGGTCCGAATCCAAATTGGACGGGGCCATGGCATCCATCCGATATCGTCACGCCAGCGAACGCAGCGGTCCTGGACCTCATTCTCCTTGGTCGGGGAGAGCGACGGTGGCCCTGCCGCCGATTTGGGACCAAGCCGATAGTGAGAGGGCTCTTCAGCCAATATCAAGCCGTGGGCTTCGGCGAGGCCTTGAAGAATCGGAGGATGTTTCGTCGCGGCACCGCGCCGGGAAAGTCGAGGGTGACCCGATCACCGGGAATGCCGGTTGAGACCATTGGCTTGGGTAGATAGAGCATCATGAAACGTCGATTCGTGGAGTTCGCCTCCCGAAACCGAAATGAGCTGGCCGGAGAGGTGCCTTGCCGCGTGGATCCGCCGGGCGATCATTCCTTTCCCGACGCCCGTGGCGCCAACCAAAAGTACTTCGCAACCCAACCGCCCGAACCCATCGGCGAGTACGAGGACTCGTTGGAACGCGGCGCTGACGCCGACGAGGGTTGGACGAGTTTGAATCATTGGGAACGGCTAACGAGAAAGGGGGTACGACCACGCAATGATGGGTGACGTTGCCCGCGAGGGCGACGCACACAGCGACCTACAGACTCGCCCGCCCCGGTCGGGGCCGAACCTTCGTCGTACCGGACCGCAGAAAATTCTTATGGACTGGAAAGCCCGAATTCTCGCAGTACGGTGTGGCTCGGGACGAGCAGGCCCCAGAACCGGTGGGTGAGGCGGCGAAGGCGATCGAGGCCACTTGCCGTGGCAAAGTCGCGATGAAGAGCCAACGACCACCGACCGACGGCCCCTGCATCCATCTGTTGATTGGCCCGCTGAAAGGCCCCGTGGAGCCGCCCGGTTGCACTGAGCTTTTGGTAGCGCCTGATCGACGCCTCGTAGTAGTCCGCTGACGCATTCTGCTTCGCCCACAGGAGGCTCACGGCCCCGGAGATCGCAGCGGTGAGTTCATGCTGCCAGGGACCGACAATGCGGCACCCGTGCCCCCAGTAGGCGGAGGACAACTCTAACACCAGCTGTTCTCTGGCCGCGAACCCTGGCCGATTCAACGCAAGCATTAGCCCGGGACTGACGGCGATTGCGAGCCCGCCAAATGATGGCTCGGCGTTCGTGCGGTCTGGACCAGCAAAAAACATCAGCTCCCGTTGCGGCTCGGCACCATAGATCGAAGCGACACCCTTTCGAGCATCCGTGGCCGCGGCAACCAGTGCCACGAACCCGTCGGGAGTGGTTACCTCGAGGCCCCGGTGACTGATGTAGGAACTGAAGGCCGGGGTCTCGATTTGCTGAGCAATGTCCGAGGCCCGGACCAGGATTGCGGCAACCGCCCGACTGGTTCGGGCGGCGGTCGTACCGGGTTCGTGGAGCGAAAAGACCATGACATATTCTCGAACGAGTTCGTCCACACGGATATCGAAGGTCGGGGCCGGCCGAGGCGCGGCCAGGTCGCCTCGCCGCTCGACAAATGGCTCCGGTAGGTCAAACGGAATCCGAACGAACGCAACGGCATTCGGGCCCGCCGCCGGCCAACAAACCGTATACCGTAGGTCTTGTTCGAGGGCTCCGGCCTGATCGCTCTCGAACGGTCGGAACACCAGCGTGCCGGAATCCTGGAACCCCCTGCCAGCGCCGCTAAGGTCGACATCCTCGAGCAGGAAAGGGGTATGCAAGCCGTCCAAGACCAAGGCACCTCGCGACGAAACCGAATCCCAGTGCACTCGTTGCGCAAGGCGCAGACCGAACCCCGTTGGCAGGACCGGCTCGACGTCGAGGGTGGCGCCCCCGAGCGTATACTCGACCTTTGCAATCTTCAGCAGCCGGCGCAACCGAGCCTGCCGTCGGACGTAACTGACAAAGCCCTTGATCAATGGAGCGGCTCCCGGTGGCAACGTTCCGTTGGACGAACGGTTCTATTCGGGTCACAGCTCATTCGGCGGCTGGCGGCTGGCCACCGGAGGACCTGGCCTGGGTTGCTTACTCGGATCATTGGCCGGATCACACTTCTCAATTTCGCAGGTCCTGACGGTCTGTTGTTTGCCTGATGCGGCGACCGACTCAGTCACCAAGCCGGCTACGGCGCCGACCGCCCCACCCAAAATACGGCCACCGAGGGACGGTAACGTGCCAGTATTGCCTGCAACCCTTGCAACCGCGGTGTTTGCCGGGGCTGGGCCACCACTGTTGAGATAGTTCGGTGTCTCGAAACTCACCTTGAACTTCGTCTTTAC
>JAYVJS010000521.1:0-5541 GCA_043769075.1 Gemmatimonadota bacterium
AAACCGGACTACATCAACCTCGAGAACGGCTACTACTCGATGCAGGCGGAGGAGGTGCTCGACGCCTTCATCGCCAAGGTCCGCGACATCAACCTGAGCGCGTCCTACTACATGCGGACCCGGCAATACGACGACAAGCTGGCCGTCCGCCAACGTCTGGCGGTCATGGCGGGCTGCTCGGCCGACGAACTGATCATCACTCGGAACACCACCGAGTCGCTGGACACGGTCATCGCCGGCTACGACTGGAAGCCGGGCGACGAGGCGATCATGGCCCGCCAGGACTACGGGGCCATGCTCGACATGTTTGCGCTCCAGTCCAAGCGGTACGGGATGGTCAACCGAATCGTGTCGCTGCCGATCGACCCGAAGTCGGACGATGAGATCGTTCAACTGTACGCCAACGCCATCACACCGCGAACCAAGCTCTTGATGGTGGCACATATGGTGAACATTTCGGGTCACATCCTCCCGGTTCGGAAGATTGCCGACATGGCCCACCAGAAGGGCGTGGATGTGATGGTCGACGGGGCCCATGCCTTTGCCCAACTCGATTTCGCGATCCCAGATTTGGGGGGCGACTACTACGGTGCCAGTCTCCACAAATGGCTTGGCACGCCGCTCGGCGCCGGCCTACTCTATGTCCGGGCCGACAAGATCGCCGGGCTCTGGCCGATCTACGGTGACGCCGGGGTGGCCGACACCGATATCCGCAAGCTGAATCACACCGGCACCCACCCGGTGCACACCGATCTGGCGATCATGAATGCGATCGATTTCCACGAGAGCATTGGAACGGTTCGCAAGGAGGCGCGGCTCCGGTACTTGCAGAACTATTGGACCGACAAGGTCCGCGGCGTTCGGCGGATCGTCATCAACACGCCGACCGATCGGCACCGGTCCTGTGCCATCGCGAATGTCGGGATCGAGGGGCTCAAGCCAGGCGAGCTCGCCAAGACGCTGCTCGACCGGTATCGGGTCTGGACCGTGGCGATCGATACCGCGAACGTCCAGGGCGTTCGGATCACCCCCCAGGTGTTCATCACCCCGGCCGATCTCGACCGGTTTGTCGGAGCGTTGAAAGAACTCGCCGCCGGGTAGTCAATGATCCGCCTCATGCCGGTCCTGGCACTCGTGGCTGGATGCCGGACCGGCGGACCGCCCCGGGTCACAGTCCGCGACAGCGCCGGTGTAGCCATCGTCGACAATCGGGGGGGCGACCTCGCGTTGCCGTGGATTCTCGACAGCGTTGCCACAATCGGTGGGGCCGGTAGTCCAATCGAGATGAACCAACTGACTGAACTAACGGTCGACGCCGACACCCTGGGACACATCTTCGTCCTTGACTCGTGGTTCGGCCATAAGGTCCAGCTGGTTGATACGACGGGAACGCTGGTCCGCACCCTCACGCGCAAAGGCGGCGGGCCAGGTGAGATCGGGAACGCGACGTCGATCAGCGCCAGCGGCGACGGTACGGTCTCGATAATGGATTTTTCCAGATCCGGACTGGTTCGGATCCGTTGGGACGGCACGGTATTGCCGATCCTTCGACTGAATGGCTACAGCCTGTTCGGCGGCGCCCGGGCCACCGGCGACACGGTGGTCTTTCACACCATCGACGATGGAGCCAAGGCGACGCCGGAACAAATCCGGTATCGCACCTCGACCGACACCTCGACGTTGGCTAGCGTCGCGAATGAGCGGCTCGGCTGGCTGCCGTTTTGCAAGGCTGGGATGGAGGGCCTGACTCGAATGCTGGCCCCAGATCTTCGGTACACGGCACGGGGAGGCCACGCACTCGTCAGCCGGAGCGCTGAGTACCGGTTGGAAGAATTCGAGGCCGGGCATCTGGTTCGGCTTGTTCGCCGGGAGGTGCCCCTGGTGGCCGGCACGGTGGCGGCGGTAGAGCGGTTCTTTCCGGACGGCAAGATCGTTAGCTCCCCCGACTGCACGGTCCAGGCGGGAGAGCTGGTCGCGAAGCGTGGGGTTGCCCCGGTGGTCCAACCGGTTCGACGTTTGGCCATCGACCCGAACGGCGGGATCTGGGCCGAGCGCAACACCTTTCCCGACGAAGCATCCAAGACCGACGTCTTCGACCGAACCGGCCAGTATATCGGAACCTTGACCGGGCTGGGCGCTCCGCTCGGGTTCCCTTCCCGCGACCTCCTCGTGTTTGGTCTTCCCGACTCGACCTCGAACGAGCCCCGGCTCAGGCTCTACCGGCGACGGGACCGGTAAGCAGCCGGCTTGACGCCGGGACTAATCCGTTCTATTGTATGAACACGTCCGGGTAACGTCTTCATATAAGGAACACCGATGGCTGATGAGACCCTGCCACTCCTCAAGGGCACCCTCGACCTCCTGGTGCTCAAGGCCCTTTCCTGGGGCCCCCAACACGGTTTTGCCCTGGCCCTCTGGCTCGAAGAGCGGGCCGATGGTGAAATGAAGGTCGACGATAGCGCGCTCTACCATGCCCTGCACCGCCTCGAGGGCCGCGAGCTGGTCGAGGGATCGTGGGCCCAAACCGAAAAGGGGCGCCGAGCCCGCTACTACAAACTGACCGCCGCGGGAACCAAACAACTCCGTCACGAGGCCGCCACCTGGCAGCGCTACGCCCGGGTGGTGGAGGGGATCCTCGCGTTCGCCCCGCGGAAGGGGTGACGTCGATGGGTTGGCTTGGCCTCCGAGGCGCATTCGAGCTTGCCGTCCGCCGGCTCCGTGATCCGGATCACGAACTCAAGGCCGAACTCGATGCCCACATTGCCCTTCGAGTGGAGCATTTGATCGAGCGGGGGCGCACGCCGGAGCAGGCCCGGCGCGAGGCACTGGAGCGGTTTGGTGATCTCGAGGGCACCCGGCAGTCTTTGGCGACAGCGACTCGACGACGGGAGGGACGAATGGGACGACTGGAGTGGTTCGGTTCGCTACGGCAGGACTTGGCGCTGGCCGTTCGCCAGATCGTCCGGGCACCGGGATTCAGTTTGGTCTCGATCCTAACGCTGGGCCTCGGGGTTGGGCTGACGACGGCGGTGTTCGCCGTCATCGACGGGGTCTTGCTCCGTCCCCTGCCCTTTGCGGAACCCGATCGTCTGGTGGGGTTGCAATCGGTCGACTCCGCCGGGAGGCCGGTCGTGGTGGTGTCGGCCGACAATTGGGACGACTGGCGCCTTGACAACCGGACGTTCAGTTCGATGGCCATCTACACCACGATCCGAGTCAGCACGGCGGCCGAAGGGAGCACCGCCCGCACCACAGCCGCCCTGGTTCCGGCCGAATTCTTCCCGACCCTTCAACCGAGGATGGCGTGGGGTCGGCCGTTCAGCGCCGCCGAGGTGAAGGAGGACGCCCCGGTCCTGGTGGTCGGGGAAGGCTATTGGCGGCGATCGCTTGGGGCCCGGAGCGGCGACGATCTCCGCGTCTTGGTCAACGGACGGCCTGCCACTGTCGTCGGGGTGGTTGCATCGGGCCAAGAATTCCCCGGCGACGCTGAGTTGTGGATTCCCTACCGGCATCAGCAGCAAGGCGGGGGAGCGCGAAACAACATCAACTGGTTCGGCGTGGGCCGCCTCAAGGGTGAAGTAACCGTCAATCAGGCCGCCGCCGACCTCGGGCGAGTGGCCGAATCGATTCGCACGGCGGAGCCGGTCGCTCTCTACTCGTACGGTGTCAACGTGGTGCCGCTTCGGGACATTCTGGTCGGTGACAGTGCCTCGACCATCAAGCTCTTGATGGGGGCCGTCATCCTAGTCCTGCTTATCGGGTGTGCCAATCTGGCCAGCGCCAACCTGGCCCGGGGTGCCGGGCGGCGGCGCGAGATGGCCGTCCGGATGGCGATGGGAGCCGGACGAGGCAGGGTGCTCCGACAGATCATCGTCGAGCAGATGGTGGTGGCCCTGCTCGGTGGCGTCTTGGGGGCCGGCCTCGCCTGGGCGCTGACCCGGTTCCTTTCGGTGACAGCCCAGAGTGAAATCCCCCGAATTGAAACCATCGGTGTGGATCAGCGGGTCCTCGGTTTCGGCATGGCGGTCGCTCTGTTGGCCGGACTCCTGACGGCGTTGTTTCCCGCGCTGCAGGCGTCGAACACCTCCCCCCAAACCGCGATGGTCGATGGCGCCCGAGGGTCGAGGCGATGGGGCCGGGGACTCCCGGGCCAAGTGCTGGTTGGATTCGAAGTCGCGATGGCCCTGATGTTGGTGGCGGCCGCCGGGCTGTTGATTCAGAGCCTTCGAACGGCGTTGGACCAGCCGCTGGGCTTTGACACCAAGGGTATCGTGACCGCGCCGGTTCTCCTCGCGTCGCCGGAGTACAACCGCCGAGCCCCGATCCTCGGCTACTGGGACCGCCTCGAGACGGCCCTTGGCGCGATCCCGGGGGTCGAAGCGGTTGGGTTCAGCAACTGGCCGCCCCTCAGCACGGGTGGTACCGCCTTCATCGAGGTCGCTGGGAAAGAACTGCCCGGGGCCGGGGCAGGTTATCAGACCATCGGCGGGGCCTACTTTCAAGCGCTCGGCATTCCTGTTTTGGCCGGCCGAGCCTTCGGAGCGACCGACGACACCAGCGGAGCCCGGGTGGCCATCATCAGCAAATCGCTGGCCGACCGATACTTCGCCGGTGAGAACCCGTTAGGCGCCCAGATCCGAACCCCTGGGATGGAGCCGACTGTTTCCACGAACGGTGGACCTTGGGCCACAATCGTCGGGGTCGTTGGCGATGTCCGGCGATGGGGGCATGAAACGGCGCCCGGCCCCGAGATCTACCTCCCCTTCCGGCAAGCGGCCTCGTGGGCCAACTCACTCACCGCGTTGGTCCGGGGTCAGCCAGGGCAGTCCACTCTAGTCAACGAAGTCAGGGCCCGGGCGGCCGCGATCGACCCCGCGATCCCGATCGAGGTCAACCGGCTCGACGCCCAAGCCGATCTGGTGCTGGCGCCCCGACGATTCTCGGTCCTGGTGCTCGGCACCTTCGGGTTTCTGGCCCTCGGCCTTGCGGCGATCGGCGTGTATGGCGTCCTCTCGTTCGCCGTCGCGCAGCGAGGTCAGGAGCTCGGGATTCGGTCGGCGTTAGGGGCGAGCCGTCGCCAGCTCCTCCGCCAGGTCTTGGTCAGTGGAGGGCGGGTCATTGCCATCGGATTGCTCGCCGGCCACCTGGGCGCGGCGCTCTTGGCGGCCGTGATCCGGGCTCAACTCTTTGGGGTCGGCCCCCGCGATCCAACCGTCTTGGTGGTGGCAACGGTAACGATCGCCGGGATTGGCGCCCTGGCCGCGTGGCTCCCGGCTCGCCGGGCCGCCGCAACCGACCCCATGGTGATCCTCCGGAGGGGCTGACGGCCTGGAGCAACCATCGTTTGGAGGATAGGTTTCTGTATTCCCACGAACTAGGCTCCATGGCAGGCGACACTCCGCTCCCGGTCGATCGGCTGACTCGGTTTTCCCAGGTCATCGGCCGGCTCATTCCCGACGCGATGTCGACGGCCGTTCTAATGCTGGTGCTGTTGGCGGCGGCGGCGTTCGCCACCGGCAACTCGGCGACGACGGTCATGGA
>JAYVJS010000522.1:0-8937 GCA_043769075.1 Gemmatimonadota bacterium
GGTCGTCACGGCCGCCGGACTGATAGTGCCTCCCCCGGTGGCAACCTGGAACGTCACGGTCCCGACGGCGGGGTTTCCGTGACGATCGGTAACTCGAACTCGGAGCGCTCGAGGTAGCAGAGACATGACGGTGTCGATTTGGGCGTCGCCGTCGACGAGCCGGAGCAGAGCCGGGGCGTCCGCGAGTGCGGTAGCGATAAGCTTCTGGGCGAGCCGGGCGCCAGTGGGGTCGACGACGACCGCCAGGGAATAGGGACCGACCATGGTGCCTAACAGCCAATTCGCGACCGTCGCAACGCCTGCCGTGTCGGTGGTAGCAACCGAAGAACCGACCGAGCCCGCGCTCACCGGAGTGAAGGCTACGGGCACCAACGCCACCGGGTTGCCGAAACGATCGTGGACCCGAACGCCCACCGGCCGGGGCACGACGGTGCCGACGACGCCGGTCTGACCGTTGCCGAGCAATTCGACCTGGGCTGGAGCCGCAGCCCGAGCTGTTGCCGTCACCCGCGCCGCGAGGTTGCCAACGGTGGCGACCAACGTATTCGGTCCCGATCGCGGGCCGAGGGTCCAACGCCCCACGGTCGCCCCACCGGTGGCGTCGGTTCGCCCTTCTGCCTCCGCGACCGATCCACCACCGGTGGACACTTCGAACCCAACCAGCACGCCCGGAACGGGATTGTCATACCGATCTCGGACAATGAGCCGCGGCGCCAGCTCGACGACTTCGCCGACGACGCCCAGAGCACTGTCACCTCGCACTTCGATCCGGGCCGGGTCACCGGGCGTTCCGATCGCCTCGAACCGTACCGACGGGAGACCCGCCACCGCCGCGGTCACTTGGTTGCCGCCGGCCCGGGGTCCAAGCGTCCAACTCTCAGCGCTTGCCCGTCCATCAGCCTTGGTCGTTGCTTGGGTGGCCCCCACGCCTCCGCCCCCGAAGGTGACCTCGAAGGTTACGAGGACTCCGGCGAGCGGGTTGCCCTGATCGGACGTGACCACAACCGTGGGTGGAACCGGAACCAGCGATGATACCGTCGCCGATTGGGTCGGAGAGCCTGCAGCCACCAGCCGGGCAGGGACCTCGGATGCCGGGGTTTGACATCCCGCGAGAACGACGACCGCGAAGGCCGGCCCGCCTAGTCGGATGTTCATGAACACAAGCTGCGGCGGGGTTGGCCAATCGGCAAGTCTCGGTCGCCCGCCCCGATTCCGTTCCACGGTGAAACCCTTTCGCACCCTGAAGCGTCCTAGTGAAACACCCCTATTCCGGAGCGCCGCTCGTGTCTTGGCAGCACCTCAAGTCTCGATGCCGCGAAACGTTCGCCACTGCCCGGGCCCGGATTCCCTTCCGGCGCCTCGGCCAAGTTGCGCTCGGGGGTGCGGCGGCTGGTGTTCTCGGGATCGCGGGCGAAGCGGCTTTTCGGGCCAAGCTCGATGACTTGGAGGCCAGGGTTCCGACCACGGTGTACTCCCGTCCGGAGCCGTGGGGCGGCGACGGAGAGCGGCGGGCGCCGGTCGCGATCGGCGTGATCGATGATCGGCTGGCCGAGCGGCGGATTCCGGTCCGGGTGGAAGCGATGCCGGATCATCTGATCCAGGCGGTGCTGGCCGTCGAGGATCAACGGTTCTACGGCCATGACGGGCTCGACTTTCGCCGGATCGGGGGCGCTCTCCTGGCCAACGTGAGGGCGCGCCGGATCACCCAGGGCGGGAGCACCCTGACCCAACAGCTGGCCAAGAATCTCTTCCTGAGCGCCGACCGGACTCCGCTTCGGAAGCTGCGGGAAGCGGCGTTCGCATCGGTGCTCGAAGCCCAGTACGACAAGGCAACGATTCTCGAGGCGTACCTGAACGAGATCTATCTCGGCCAAGACGGCAGCCAGTCGATTCACGGGGTGGGCGCGGCGGCCCGTTACTACTTCGGGAAAGACGTTCGCAAGCTTGGCCCCGCTGAGTCCGCGCTGCTGGCTGGGATGATCAGCGCGCCGAACCGGTATTCCCCGGTCCGCCATCCCTGGACGGCTCGGCGGCGCCGGAACCTGGTGCTCCAACTCATGGTCGAGCAAGCGCGGATCACCCGAGCGGCCGCGGAGCAGGCCAGCCGGGTTCGGGTCGTGAGTCGTTCGAACGGAACCCCGAGTTTGGATAGTCGCCATTTTCGCGACCTCGCGATTGCCTCGGTACCGGGCGGCCTACCCGCTCGGGGGGGCGCCTTGTACACGACCCTTGACGCCACGCTGCAACGGGCGGCGCAGGCCGCGGTCCAGGAAGGGTTGGCCCGATTCCGGGCGCCGGGCATCGAGGCGGCATTGGTCGCGCTCGATCCGCGGACCGGCGATGTGCTCGCCATGGTGGGCGGCCGGGACTACGGCGCCTCGCAGTTCAATCGGGCCACCGAGGCCCGTCGTCAGCCGGGCAGTGCCTTCAAACCAGTGGTGGCCCTGGCCGGTTTGGCACGGGAGGGAGACGAGGACCCCGCGTTTACCCTCGCATCGGTCGTCGAAGACGAGCCGTTGAGCGTCAAGACGCCGGCCGGCCGGTGGGAGCCGAGCAACTATGATCATGAGTTCCGGGGCCAGGTCACCGTGCGCCAGGCGCTGGAGCAGTCGCTCAACGTGCCGTTTGTCCGGATCGGCCTGGCGGTGGGCCCCAAGCGAATCATCGAGACGGCCCGCCGGCTTGGGATCGCGAGTCCGTTGGCGCCGGTGCCGAGCCTGGCGTTAGGCAGTTCCGAGGTCACCCTCCTCGAGCTGGTCCGGGCCTACGGCGTTTTCGCCACCGGTGGTGACCTGGCAGAGTCGCGGGTGGTGCTCGGCCGCCGGACGTTAGGCGGCGATCTGGCGGAGGCCCCTGAGTCGCGGGTGACCCGGGTCGTCGATCCGGCCGCGGCCTATCTAGTGACCTCGGCTCTCGAGGGTGTGGTAAAGCGGGGCACCGGCCGGGCCCTCGGCGACGACGGGCGGTTCGGCGTGATCGCGGGTAAGACCGGGACGTCGAACGACTGGCGCGATGCCTGGTTCCTGGCCTATTCGTCGTCGTTGGTGGTCGGCGTGTGGGTTGGGTTTGATGACGGCCGAAGCCTCAAGATGACCGGGGCGGGCGCCGCCTTGCCGATCGTGGCCCGGTTTCTGGCGCGGGCCACCCCGGAGGCGAGTTGGGACCCGTTCCCGGTGCCCGACGGCGTGGCCACGGCCCGGGTCGGGCGGGGTGAATCCGATTGGGCCTCGGAGTGCGGTACTGAGGAGGTGTTCTTGTCGGGGACGGAGCCGGCCGAGGAGGGCTGCGGATTCGAATCGCCGGAATGGCATCAGGATAGTGACTGGACTGCCCGGCTCGGCACCGAAGCGCAGCGCCGGTTGTTCGACCTCTTGGCGCGGCGGCTGGAGCGGATTCGGAGCCGGTAGTGCCCCCTCAGGTAACGATCGAAAAGTTGAACCCCGCTCCCGGTCCGCGGGCCCTCTTGGCAAACAGCAGCGCCTCTGACAATTCCTCGATGACCTGATCGTGGTCATTGGACAGCAGTCCAAAGCGGACCCGCTGATCGCGGATATGGGCCAGCAAACCGGCCAGCAGCGTTTCGGCTTGCTCGGCAGGCATCCACGCGCCGTCCTTTGCCATGACTTCGTCGGTGGACGTCATCCCCTCGGGAAGGCGGGCGTCACTTGCGTTGAACCGGGCATCCGTCGTGTCGCAGATCCCGACGAACGAGGGGAGGCCAAGCCGCGTCGCAATGGCGTCCAGCTTGTCGGCGTGTTTGTGGAGGGCCGGCTTGTCCGATTGATCGGACACCACGTTGCCGTCCTCGAGAAGGTTGCACCACAGAACCGTACTCACCGCCAGCTGGCCCGGAGCCGCAGGAGTGAGAAGCACACGAAGGCCCCCACCAGTGCGCTGCCGACGACGCCAAGGCCCGGCCCGTAGAGACCGAGCCCGACTCCCAGTCCAATCGCGCCCCCGACTGCCAGGCCCGGGAGAACGACCTTGGCGGCTTGCCTTGCTCGGTTGCGGTTCATTGGGTGGGGTCCTTAAACCGTGTGGAGGATGCGCTCAACCATCGTTGTTGCGTAGGGAACGGAATCCCGAGCGATTGAGTAAGATCGCCTCAATCAACAAGATGCTTGGAAGTGACATCGACAAGACGCAAAAGGCAAGTTGACGCGGTATGACGCTTTGGAATTAAGCCGCGAAGGCGCAACGCGACTTCGTCGGCTTCAATTCCTTGTTATACCGCGGCTGCTATCGACGCTGGATTATCCAAGTTCAGTCGGGACCTGGAACAACCGCTCTGCGCGAAAGACCGTGAGCACCCGAATCTCGTTCGCCGCGACCAGATACTGGTAGACAAGCCGGTAGCTTCTCCAGATCACTTCGCGGATATCGCCGCGTTCAAGTTCGGGCACGACGCGCCCCAGCTCGGGAAACGTCTTGAGTCGTGCGGTCGCCGCGATCAGTTCCCGTATGGTCAGCCGGGCGTAGTGCTCGGAGTCCTGGGCAATGTACGCAAAGATCGCGGCCAGGTCCTCGGAGGCCTGGGTTGTCCACAAGACAGACGTCACTGGCCAAAACGTTTGGCAATCTCGTCGTGGGGAATGAGCTGGCCGGATTCGGCCTGCGCCAAGCCGCGTTCGACTTTCGCGAGGAAGACCAGTCGCTCGATGGCATCCTCGATCGTCGCATCCGCCGGGAGTTTGTCGACGGCAGCGAGAATCCGTTGCCTGAGTTCAGTGGAACCGGCCATGAGCGTCGCTCCTAGGCGAGGGGGCAGTCCCCTGAAGTAAGCCAGGCGGACGGAGACGGGCAACTCGGGGGGGGGCTTTTGGTGGATACCAGGAGGGTTCGGTGGCCGGCCGCCGCGGTACAACGGACCATGTTTCAGCGGCGGGCGTCGCCCGGAACCGAGCGGCCGCGCCAGATGGGTGAGGAACGCCGCGACCTCCGGTTCGCCGAGGTCCTGTGGGTGGCGGGTCCCATGATGGCGAATGAAGCGGAGAATCCAGCCCCGGTAAACCTGCTCGGTTCGCGGGCTAAGTCGCCGAATCCGGGCCTTATCGTGGACAGCTTGCAATAGTACAGACGTAGGCGACACGGGTGCGGCTCCCTGCCGAACACCATCGCACCAAACCGCCCCAAGTAACAAAGCAGATTACCGCATCACCATCCCCAATAAACGCGAGCCGGTTTACTCCGCCCGGAGCGCCTCAACCGGGCTGACCCGAGTAGCCCGCCAGGCCGGGACCACCGATGCCACCACGCCCGCCCCAAGCAACGCCGCCCCCGCCACGCCGAGACTGATCGGATCGGCCGGCGATACCCCAAACAGAAAGCCGGAGGCCACCCGCCCCAGGCCGATGGCCGCCACCAGACCCGCGCCCGTTCCCACCGCCACCGGCAACAAACCACGACCTACCACCTGCCGAAGGACCTGGCCTTCCGCCGCGCCTAACGCCATCCTGACCCCGAACTCGCTCCGCCGCCGGGTTACGGCATAGGACACTACCGAGTACACGCCCACGACTCCCAACACCAACGCCAGTGCGGCGAACAGGGTCAGGAAAAACCGGAGCCGGAGGGGCTCAGCCAGAGCGGTCGCCACAACGGTGTCGAGATCGGTCACCCGGCCCACCGCGATCCGCGGTTCGAGTTCCCCCACCAGCCGCCGAATCGGAGCGACGACCGCCCGCGCGTCGACGGCCCCGCTCTTCACCACTAAGACCGCGCCCTCGATCGGCTCGGACCGCTGCGCCATCGGGACGTACATGACCAGCGGGTTGACCCCCGTAATGCTGGTGACTTTGATCTCCTCGGCCACCCCAACGACAGTGACCGCGGTATCCCCCGCGCCGAAGCCATGACGGATCCGGCGGCCGATCGGATCGGCCCCGGGCCACGCCTTGGCGGCAAACGACTCGCTCACCACCGCCACCAACGGACTTCCAATCCGGTCGGTGGCCGAAAATCCCCGGCCGCGGGTTACCGCGATACCTAATGTTCTGAAATAGTCCGGCGTCACCGGGCGAAACATGCTATTCGGCGCGGAAACCCCCGCCAAGTCGGGATTGCCCTCGATCGTTACCGGGCCCTGCCACCCGCCGTCCCGAACCGGAAGCCGGGAGGTCAACGCGGCGCTGCTGACCCCCGGCAGGGCCGCCACCCGATCGACGATCCCGGCGAAGAACTGGGCCCGGGCGGCCGTCGTCAGATCATTGCCGCCGGCAAAGAGATCGATGGCCGCCACGCCTCGAGGACTAAAACCGAGATCGAGCGCATAGAGCCGTTCCACCGACCGAATCATCAGGCCGGCCCCGACCACCAGCAGCACCGCTACCGCCGCCTCCGCGGCCACCAGCCACCCGTGGACTCGGGTCGTGTGCCGCCCAATGCCCCGGACCCCGCGCTCGGAGCCCAGTCCCTGTAAATCACCCCGGAGGAGGCTCCGGACCGGCACCACCGACACCACCAGGCCGACAACCGCCGCCAGTCCCAGGGCCATGACATACCCCGTCCAATCGAGCGATACGGTCTCGGCGATCCCGTTGGTCAGGGGCAAGCTGGCCACCAAAGCCTGGAACCCGAGCCGCGCCACCACGGCGCCGACCACTCCGGCCACCAGGGCGAGGGTCAATGCTTCAGTCACGATCTGGCGAGCCAGCCGGGTCCGCCCAGCGCCTAACGCGGCACGCAGGGCCATTTCCTGGGCCCGGTCGGTGGTCCGGGCCAGGATCAACGCGGCCACATTGGCCCCTGCCATCACCAGGATCAGGAGGCCGGCTCCCAGTAGGAGCAGGAGACCGGGGCCAAGATCGCCGACCAGGTAGGTCCGAAGCGGCTTCACGTGGGCATCCTTGGTCTTGTCCCATGCGGCCGGGTACTGGAAACGTTCACCTAACGAACGGGCCATGGCCGTCACGTCGTCCGCCACCAATGGCTCCGAGGTGCCGGCCTTGATTCGGCCGAGTAGGACGAGCCAGCCGTTCCCTTGATACTGATCGGAGGAGGGGTCGAGATCGAGGGGCCGCCAGAGCCGAAACTCTGGGGTCGGAAAAAAGAAGCCGGGCGGCATCACCCCCACCACAGTGGTCGGTTTGCCGTCGAGCACGATCCGCCGGCCGATGATTGCCGGATCCCCGGCGAGTTCCCGCCGCCAGAGGCCGTCGCTCAGGATCACCATCGCTTCGGCCCCGGGACGGTCCTCACCGGTCACGAATGTCCGGCCCAAGGCCGGCCGGGCGCCCAGGACATCGAACAAGCCGGCCGAAACCACCCCCGACGGAACGACCGTATTCCCCGTTTCGGACCGGAGCGACGAGGCATCGCTTGAATAGGCCGCCAGCCGGAACGCCCGGGTCCGCTCGACGAGAAAGTCGAACTCGACGCCCCGCCAATTGTAGTCGGACCAAAACACTCGAAGCTGGGCCTCATCCGCCACCGGCAACGGCCGGAGCAGCACCGAGCGGACCACACTACCGAGTGCGATGGTGGCCCCAAGGCCAAGGGCTAGGGTCCCGATGCCGAGCGCCGAAAAGGCCGGCCGGCGTTTGAATTGGCGGAGCGTGTGGCCAAGGTCGGCCCCGAAGTCGCGGAGCAGGTCGGTTCCCCAGCTTTCCCGGGCCGCCTGCTGGTTCTCGGTCCGATTGCCGAATCGGATCCGCGCGGTCCGCTCGGCCTCGGCCGGGGGCATTCCCGCCTGCTCGAGTTTCCGGGCCTCCATCTCGACATGAAAAGCAAACTCCTCGCCCATCTCCCGCTCCATCGTGCCGGGCCGGACCACGGCCATCAGCCGGAACCAGAGGTCGCGCAGGTGCCTCATTGCGTTGGTCCTCAGGCGTTGAGTGCCATGATTCGGGTGACCCCGGCCAGAAGCCGATGCCAGTGCTCGGTTTCGGTTTCGAGTTGCTGCTCGCCGGCCCGGGACAGGGTGTAGTAGCGGGCCCGCCGGCCGTTCTCGGTTTCGCGCCAGGACGAGCGGATCCAGCCTTCCCGGGTTAGCCGATAAAGCGAGGCATAGAGCGCCCCCTGGCCGACCCGGAGCGCCTCCGCCGAGCGGGCCTGAATCAGTTCGGAAATGCCCCAGCCGTGCATTGGGCCAAGGGAGAGGACCTTGAGGACCAGCATGTCGAGGGTCCCCTTGATGACCGAGTTGTCGGTACCCATCAGAGCTCCTACCAGTTACTGGGAGTAATGGTTCAGACGAGGGCTGAGCCCAAAAGGTTGCAATCGGTTAGGTTATCCGGCTCAAACCTTCAAGGTCTTTCCCTTGTTCTTGCCCTCGGCGCTCCTCCTCGCCCTGGCCGTTGCGGCCCAGGCCCCCGATACCACCTGGAAGGGTGGTCCCTTCGACAAACTCAAGTTCCGGAACATCGGCCCGACCGGGCCGAGCGGCCGAGTCGACGACTTTGCGGTCCTGGAACGGGACCCCAACGTCTTCTATATCGGGACCGCCACCGGCGGGCTTTGGAAGACGGTCAACGGGGGGATCACCCTGGCCCCGGTGTTCGATTCGGCGGCGGCGATTTCGATCGGCGACGTCACGATCCCGGCGGACGATCCGAACTTGGTCTGGGTCGGGACCGGCGAGAACAACAACCGCCAGAGCAGTTCCTGGGGCGACGGAGTCTATAAGTCGACCGACGGCGGCAAGAGCTGGAAGAACATGGGTCTCCGTGAGTCCCATCAGGTGGCCCGGATCGTGATCGATCCGACCGACCACGAGGTGGTCTACGTCGCCGCGTTAGGCGATCTCTGGCGGTCCGGCGGCGATCGGGGGATCTACAAGACGACCGACGGGGGGCTGACCTGGAACCGGGTCCTCGATGCCGGACCGGACGCCGGCGGCACCGAGCTGGTCATGGACCCCAGCAACAACAAAGTCATCTACGCCGCCACCTATCAGCGGCGGCGGGCCAGCTTTGGCTTCAACGGCGGCGGCCCCAACAG
>JAYVJS010000523.1:0-5267 GCA_043769075.1 Gemmatimonadota bacterium
CGTCCGGGGTGGCGGCGGGAGCTCCGGGATGGATCGTCGCTTGTCGAACTCGCGGCCCGAGCGGTCGGGCCACCAGAGCCGGTCACGGCCGAACGGGACGCGGCCTACGATGGGGCGGTGGTCCGCTCCGAGGAATCGAGCCGCGCCGGCCGCCGCGAAGCTCGGCGTCGCGAGTTGGTCGCTCGTTTCGTCACCGGCCCGATTCTGGTGCTGCCCCTCGCCGAGGCCAATGTCGGTTTCGACCCGGCCCGGGCCGAGTCGCTGGATTCCCTGGGTACGGCCTACGGGGGCCTTCGACTCACCGACCGGTGGGGCGTCCTCGACGCGGCCGAGTCAGGGGGGTTGGTGGGCCCGACCTGGCAACACGCCGCAGTGCCGGTCGACTCGAGCTTCAATCCCGCCAACCCGGCCGGCGCGGGGTGGCGCCTGACCCTCCGGCCCGAGTGGCGGGTGGTGGCGGACTCGATTTCGGGGCGGTGGCGGCTGGTTCAGGGAGCCGAACCCAGACCCCAGTGAACCGAGCCAGTCACCGATCAGGGCGTCGCGGCCGAGCGGCTCAGACGATGGAGCAGGATCGCGGCCCGTTTGATCAGGGCGGGGAACACCGATAAGTCGGCCGTTTCGTCGGGGGTGTGGTCATGGGCGCCGGCCGCTCCGATGCCGTCGATCGCCATCGGAATGATCCCCGACGTGAATGAGACATCCGCGGCGCCCGCCCGCATCGGGTCGGTGCCGACGACCGGTCCGAACCCGATATCCCGGCTGATCCGGTCGGTCAACGCCAAGAGGCGCTGGTTGCCCTCCGACGGCGGGAGCGGCGGGTACCCGTCCTCGAACCGGATCGTCGCTTGGGCATTCGGCCGGCCGGCGGCCACGATGGTTTCCATGGTGCGTTTGGTCTCGGCAAGAGCGGTCGGCGACAGGATCCGGAGATCGCCGGTGACCGTCATCCGCGCCGCCACCACATTGGTCTTGCCGGAGGCGATGCCCCGGACCCCGGTCGAGTCGAGGGAGACCTCGGTACCGCCTAACGCCAGACCCGGGTTGAAAGTCAGGAATTCCTGGCCCGCCAGCCGTTGGTGAAACGCCTCGAGGATGCGGGCCGTTTCGAAGATGGCGCCGGAGCCGACTTCCGGCCGGAACACTTGCGACGAATGGGCCGGTTTAGCGGTCACCTCGAGGGTCCACGAAGTAAATCCGCGACGGGCCACCACCGCTTTGTGGGGGTCGCCGGAGCCGTTCTCGAAGCCGATCGCGATATCGTGACGGCGGGCCAGATCGATCAACGCGGTTCGCGCGAGAGACACGGGCTCACCGGGATCTTCTTCGTCGCCGGTCATGATGACCGTGAGGTTCAAGTCCTTGAGGAGCCCGGCGGCCGCGAGCGCCTTGAGGGCTTGGACGATGATCACGTTGCCGCCCTTCATATCGATGATCCCGGGCCCCTTCGCCGAGACCGAGTCGATCCACTGGAACTTCTGGAACGGGCTCTCGGGCTCAAAGACGGTGTCGAGATGTCCGATCAGGAGGATCCGGGGGCCCCGGCCGACCTGCTCCGCCACGAGATGGCCGGCTCGTTTGAACGGGGTGCCGTCGATCCATTGGGTTTTGAAACCGAGCTGATCGAACTCGGCTCGGAGGACGTCGCCGACTTGGCGGACCCCGGTCAGGTTCAAGGTGCCGCTGTTGAGGTTGACGATCCGCTCCAGGAGTTGGATCGCCTCCCGGCGGTGAGCATCGACGTGCGACACCAAGACCCGTTCGGCCTTGGTGAGTGAGTCGGTTCGGGCGATGAGGGCCAGCAGTAGGGCGGTCAGCATGGCGGTACGCTACCGCCGGGCAGCAGCCCCGGCAATCCCTCGGAGCATCCCTCCGAAGATGGCGAGGTGGAGGGGATACAGGGCATACCAATAGAGGAGCCCGGCGAGGCCTCGCGGATCGAAAATCGCGGTTTGTCGAATTTCGGACCCGCCCTCGGTACCGGCCACTTCGAACTGGAGCCAGGCTCGGCCGGGCAGCTTCATTTCGGCGGCGAGCCGAAGCAATCGGCCCGGTTCCACCGCCTCGACTCGCCAGCAGTCGATCGTGGCTCCGGCGGTGAGCCCCACCGGATCGCGCCGGCCACGGCGAAGACCCGGACCGCCTAACGCCAGATCGATGAGGCCGCGGAGCCGCCACCAGCCGTTGCCGTAGTACCAGCCGGTTTCGCCTCCGATCCGCGCGATCGGCTTGAACGCCTGCTCCGGCGTCGCGGCCACCCGAACTGCTCGCGAATCGACGAGCCGGGTCCCGAATCGTTCGCCGCCCCACGACTTGCCCCCGCCGGTCATCGACAGCGCGTCCGACCAGCGGGTCGCGGCGAACTCGCCGTCTTCGTTGCTCAGCGCCCTCGCCAATGCGGCGCGGACGCCCATCGGCCGGACCGAAAACAGCGTCAGGGCGCCCGGATCGCGAACCACGGTTTCGTTGCGAAGACCGTCGATCAACTTGCGTCCGACCCGGGCATACAACGGGGTGACCACTCGAAGCCAGAGGCTCGACAAGTGGGGTGTCAGGATCGGCACCGGAATCATCAGGCGCCGGAGCCCCCGGAGTTCGGCATACTGCCTCATCAAGTCTCCGTAGGATACCCGGTCGGGGCCCCCGATCTCGACGACCCGGCTTTGGTCGAGGGGCACGTCGAGCCCGGCGACCAGGTACGCCAAGACGTCCTCCACCCCGATCGGCTGCGCCAGGGTCCTGACCCACCGAGGCATGATCATGATTGGAAGCCGTTCGACCAGCGCCCGGATCATTTCATAGGAGAGGCTGCCCGACCCGAGGATGATCGAGGCCCGAAACTCGAGCGTCGGTACGCCTGAGGATCGCAGGATCTCGCCGACAGCCTGGCGGCTCCAGAGATGCGGCGACAGGTTGCCGCCTTCCCCCAAGCCGCCCAGATAGATGATCCGTCGTACCCCGGCTTCGCGGGCGGCCCGGGCGAAATTCTCGGCAGCTGATCGTTCTTCGAGCTCGAAGGGACCGGCCGTGCCCATCGCGTGGGCGAGGAAGTACGCCGTGTCGACCCCCGCGAGTGCCGCCCGGATCGAACCCTGGTCGGCCAAGTCGCCGGCGACCACCTCAGTCCGGCTGGATGTGCGGCCGGCTAAGTGCGTCGGCCTTCTCGCCAGGCATCGAATGGACTCGCCCCTGGCTTCGAGGAGCGGGAGAAGCCGGCCACCGATGTAGCCCGTGGCGCCAACTATGAGCGTAAGTCTTTGCTCTTCAGTCGGTTGCGGTGTTCCCATGTGGTCGACTTCCCGGTTCGGGGAACGGGAGAATATCTCAGTGTACGTGTTTTGTCAATGTTTTGTTCAGGTTGATTTGCCCTTCCATCCGGGGCGGTCTTCCCCTTCAATTCGGCATGGAAACGCCGCTTCTCGTCGACACGGCTCCAACGCCGGTCTCCGCTCTGCTCCTCGAGGCCGATCGGCCCGTCGCCGCGATGATCCTGGCTCACGGGGCCGGCGCGGGAATGCGGCACCCCTTTATGTCCGACATCGCAACCGCCTTAGCCGGAGCAGGCGTGACGACACTGCGCTATCAGTTCCCCTACATGGAAGCGGGTGCCCACCGTCCCGACTCACCCGCAGTGGCCGTGGCCACGGTCCGGGCGGCCGCCGCCCTCGCTCGCGAGCGCCTGCCTGGGCTGCCCCTCTTTGCGGGGGGTAAATCATTTGGGGGGCGAATGACCTCGACCGCGGCGGCCCAGTCGCCGTTGGAAGGGATTCGGGGCTTGGTGTTCTTGGGCTTTCCACTTCATCCGCCGAAGCGGCCCGCGATTGCTCGCGGCGAACACCTGGACCAAGTGACCGTTCCGATGCTTTTTCTGCAAGGGACTCGCGATGACCTAGCGGACCTCACGCTGATCCGGGGGGTCGGTGGCCGGTTGGGCTCCCGGGCTACCCTGCACGAGGTCGTCGAGGCCAACCATGCCTTTGCGGTGCCGAAACGAACCGGTCGGACCAACGCGGATATCATCGTCGAACTGGCCGAGACGACCGCCCATTGGATTCGAGCGGTCATCGGGTGACGGCACCGTCCGGGTTCACGCCCTCCGCGGCGCAACGGAAGGCTATTGGGGCAAGTCAAGGTGCGGTGCTCGTGCTCGCGGGCCCCGGGGCGGGGAAGACATTCTGTTTGATCGAGCGAGTCCGCTTCTTGGTCGACCACCACGGCGTCGATCCCAAGCGGATCTGTGCCCTAACGTTCACCAATCGGGCTGCTGAGGAAGTGGCGGCGCGGCTCCGGCGGGAGCTTGGCGACCGGGCCGAGGCCGTCACCCGATCGACCATCCACTCGCTCTGCGTCAAAATTCTCCGCGCCCACGGCGAGGCCATCGGCTTGGAGAAGGGCTTCGGCATCGCGGACGAAGACTACCAGAAGGAACTCCTCGGCTGGTTCAAGGTCCCGGTGAAATGGCGCTCCAGTCTCCTCGGCCGCTTCGGGCTGGCCCGGCTCGGCAAGAAGCCGCTTCAGGAGGAGGACGCCCGCCACTTCCGGAAGTACCGGGCTTACTTGACCAAGCGAGGGATGATCGACTTCGACGACATCGTGCACTTCACCAAAGATCTTTTCGACCGGTTTCCCGCTATTGCCGCCGCCGTGGCCGGTCAGTGGGACTCGTTGTTGGTGGACGAGGTCCAGGATCTCAACCCGGTCCAGTTTTCGATCGTCACCACGCTGGGGCGGGCCCATGGGAATGTGTTCGTGGTTGGAGACGACGAACAGTCGATCTTTTCTTGGACCGGCGCCGATCCGACCTTGATCGCCACCTTCGCCAACGAATTCCGGGCGGTGGACCGGATCCTCCTCGACGAAAACCGGCGGACCGCCGGCCAGATTTTTGCCTTGGCCCGGCGGCTGATCGCGAGCAACGTGCCGTTGTTCGGCCAGAAGCACATCGTGGCAACCCATGAATCGGAGTACCCGGTCCTGGCCCGGTCATTTCCCGATGAGCACGCCGAGGTCGAGTGGCTGCTGGACGACATTCGGCGGGATCAAGCCGGTTCCGGGCTCCCGTGGGGCGAGTACGCGGTCCTCTATCGAAAGCACGCCGAGGGGAATCTGTTGGAAGGGGCCCTGATGCAGTCCGGGCTCCCCTGCCGGTTGGCGCACGGCCGCGCCCTCGGCGACGATCCCGTGGTTCGCTATCTGATTGCCGCGCTCAAAGTCATCACTCATCCAGGCGATCTCATCATCAACGAGGGTTTTGCGCGGTTGGTGCT
>JAYVJS010000524.1:0-3826 GCA_043769075.1 Gemmatimonadota bacterium
CGCCGGGGGTCCCCATTCGTGGGCTCCGCTGAAGATCACGGTCCGGTGGGAGATCTTGGTGTCGTTGAGACGGCGGTCGAAGTCCACCACCTCGTCATGGTTGAAATCCGTGATGCCGGCGGCGGAAAAGACCGCGAAACTCGGGTCCGTCGCGAACGGGGCCAGCCACCCCTCGATCGGCGGGTTGGGACCCGCGCCAACCTGAACGATCCCCCGGACCACCTTCCGCAGTTCCATGGCGGCCGGCCAAGCAAACCGCGCGGTCCCCGAAAATCCAACCAGATAGACCCGAGTGGTGTCGATCGCCAAGGCCCGCCAGGCGTCGCCGAGCATGGCGTTGACGGCGGCCACATTCGGTTCGACCGGGCCGTCGCTGGCCGAATTGTACGAGCTCATGACAACGAAACCACGGGCGACTGCGGGCGGCCCGAACCGAGCCAAGGGGACCAACGCCCTCCCGCGAGGATCCAAGATGATGAGCAGCGGATGTCGCCGGGCCGGCGAGTAGTCCAACGGGACCAGCAGTGAGTAGGCTTGCCCCGAATCAGCGGTCGATCCGATCCGAGGAAAGAATCGTCCCCCAAACCGAATCGAGTCGGCCTGGGCGGAGAGCAGGCAGCTGAGGCAGGCCAGGGCGCTCGCGATCATCATTGAATATCGCTACGGCCCGGGCCCCGAAGGAGTTTCCTACTCGCTCCGAAGCGCGGTCAGCGGATCGATCCTGGCGGCCCGACTGGCCGGTGAAAACCCAGCCACGAGCGCTACGACAATCAGGACCAGGGCCGCTCCAATCAATGTGATCGGATCGGTACCGGTGGTTTGATAGAGGAGACTCTGCATCAGTCGGGTCAGTCCGATGGCCCCCGCCAATCCGATCCCAATCCCGACGCCGGTCAGAAGGAGGCCACGGCCCACCAGCATAGCAACCACCGCGGCCGGCTCGGCTCCGAGTGCGATGCGGACCCCGATCTCCCGGGTCCGCTCGACGACGGCAAACGACAAGACCCCGTAGAGCCCAACCACCGCCAAGAGGAGTGCCGCTGTGGCAAACCCGCCAAGGATTGCGGCGGTGAAACGAGGGGCCGCGATGGCCCGGGCCCGGGTGGCCGCCAGGGCCCGGACCGTCGGCACCGGGAGGTTTGCATCCTCGGCCCAAACGGCGCGACGAATCTGATCTTCGAGATTCGGCACCGTCCGGTCCGTGCGGACCACCATCGTCATTTCGGGCCAGGCAATTTGTCTGGTGGTTAGGAACAGGACCGGCGCGGGCTCGGCTTCGAGGGCCACATCGCGAACGTCCCCGACCACGCCGATGACTGTCCGAGGCGCGCCGTCGGTACCGCCCCAGAACAGCCGCTTCCCGATCGGGTCCTGGCCCGGCCAGAGCCGGCTAGCCAACGTTTTCGAGATCATCGCGACGCTGACTCCCTCGGGCGTATCTAGGTCGCCGAAGTCGCGCCCCTTGAGTAGCTGGACCCCGGCGGCCTCGAAATAGCCGGGTGAGACGATCCGCCAGCCGGCCTGGAGATAGCCGGCCGACGGATGCTCGGCCGCCCGCTCCTCGGGCGTGACGTCGTTGACGAAATTGGTGCCGCTAAACGGGTCCACATTGATCGACCCAGCCGATCGGACCCCGGGTATCAATCCGATTCGGTTGGCCACCGCAGTGTAGAACCGAGCGACCTGCCATTCCTCGCGATACTGGGTGGTCGGCAGTTGCAACGGCACGGTCCAGGCATCTTCGGTCCGGAGCCCAGTGTCGACTTGGGTGAGGCGGGTAAGGCTCCGGATCATGAGGCCCCCTCCCACGAGCAGGATGACGGCGAGCGCGACTTGCGCGACCACCAAGCCTTCTCGAAGCCGGTGTTGCCCATGCGAGGATCCGCTGCGGCCGCCTTGCTTGAGGGTCGAGTGCACGTCCGCCTTCGCCGCCTGGAGGGCCGGGAGTACGCCGACGCCGAGGCTTGCCGACAACGCGGCCAGGGTCGCGAAGCCCAACACCCGCCCATTGAGGACGACCGTGTCGAGTCTCGGGACCAACCCGACCGGGAGCCCACGAATGAGTCCTAAGACCCAGATCACGCCGACCAATCCCGCCAAGGCTCCGAGGCCACCCAGCACGAGACTCTCGGTCAGCAGCTGGCGGATCAGCCGGCCCTGACCCGCGCCCAGGGCCATCCGGACACTCAGTTCGGTCCGCCGGGCCGTGGCCCGAGCGAGGAGGAGATTGGTCACGTTGGTGCACGCCATCAGGAGAAGCACACCCACCGCGGCCAACAACAAGACCACCGACTGCCGAACATTGGAGCTTACCGCCCATTCCGCGAGCGATTGGACCCGCACGCTCCAGCCCGCCGACGCGGGATACGTCGCGGCATTCTGAGCGGCAATCCGGGCCAGGTCGGCCTCTGCCCGCCGGACTGTTGCCTCCGGGCGGAGCCGGCCGATCATGCTGAGCCAATGGTCGCCGCGGTCGGCGCTGGGGTTCGGGGTCAGGGGCACCCAGGCGTCCGCGTTGAGAAAGCGAAACGTGGCGGGCATCACGCCGATGACGTGGAACTCCTGCGCCTTGAGCAGGATGGTCCGGCCGACGACGGCCGAGTCGCCGCCGAAGGCTCGTTGCCAAAGGTCGAAACTCAAGACGACGACCTTGGCCGACCCACCGGGCTGGTCCTCATCGGGCCGGAAGCTCCGGCCAAGGGCCGGTCCGACGCCGAGGGTCGGAAAGAGCGAATGGGTCACGGCCCCGGTCCGCACCAGCCTCGGTTCGGAGCCGCCCGTTAGGCTCAGCCGGTCGATCCGGAAGGCCGCCAGTGACACCAGGCTCTGGTTCCGATCGCGGAAGTCCAGGTAGTTCGGTTCGGACGCCGAAAAATCACTTCCCTCGGGGTTGACCTCCTCGATGGACACGAGCCGGTCCGGGTCCTCGAACGGCATCGGGGCGATGATCACCGCGTCGACCACGCTGAAGATGGTCGTGGCGGCTCCGATACCGAGGCCTAACGTGAGGACCGCGACCGCGGCGAAACCGGGGGACCGGCGGATGCCTCGCAACGTGTGTCGAAGATCCTGGCCGATGGCGCTGATCCATCCGATGCCGCGATCCGCTCGGACTTCCTCTTTGAACCGTTCGACACCACCGAACGCAAGTCGGGCCCTCCGCCGGGCCTCGGATTGGCCCATGCCCGCGCAGAGGTTCTTGTCGACCTCCATCTGGAGATGGAAGGCCATTTCATCGGTCATGTCTTGGTCGGCGTTGGTCGGCCTCACCAAGGCGCGGAGCCGTTTGCGCCAACCGGTGAACCGATCCGCGAGTCCTTCTCCGTCGGCGCTCACGGCGTGCCCAGAATCAGTTCCACGGCCGAGACGTACCGCCGCCAGCTGTCGGTCTCGGCGTTCAAGGCACGCCGGCCGGTAGCGGTCAGGTGGTAGTACTTGGCGCGCCGGTTCTGGTCGGTGGTCTGCCAGTTGCTGTCGAGCCAGCCCTTCTGCTCGAGACGCTGGAGGGCAGGGTAAAGCGAGCCTTGCCCGATCTGGAGCGCCTCTTTCGACATCTGTTCGATCCGTTGGGCGATGGCCCACCCGTGCTCTGGAGCGGAGGCCACCGTCTTCAGAATGAGGAGGTCGAGGGTGCCTCGCAGGACGTCGTTGGTGGGTGGTTGCCGCATGGAGTCTCGTTTTGTCGGAAGTCGACACTACGATACGGGGACTATTGTCGGAAGTCAACAGTACTCGGCACTCGGCACTCGGCACTCGGCACTCGGCACTCGGCACTCGGCACTCGGCGCTCGGCACTCGGCGGGTGTTCGATGGTGGGAGGGTGGGT
>JAYVJS010000525.1:0-9515 GCA_043769075.1 Gemmatimonadota bacterium
AATGATTCGGGCTTTCCTCCGGCTCGGCCACTCGGTGCACCTATTCGCCGCCCGGCTTGGCGGTGAGGCCCCCGCTGATCTCGCCGGCATCCGAGTCACCGAACTCGCCGGGTTCGAAGGAAGACGGCCGGCCAACCTGGCCTCGGCGAACGACGATGCCATCACCGCCATCGAGGCCGCTCCGTGGGATGTGGTCTATGAGCGCTACGGGTTGTGGGGCTATGCCGGCATGACCGCCGCCCGTCGTCGTGGCAAACCAGGCATCCTCGAGGTCAATGCGCCGTTGATCGCGGAAGCCGAGCGGTATCGGGCGGACGGGCTCGATCTCGAGGGCGCGGCCGAAGTGGCCCGCGCGGCGTTTGACGCCGCTTCCAAAGTGATAGCCGTGTCGGAGGCGGTGGCAGGGTACGTCCGGCCGCTGGCCGGCCGCAACACCGATGTGGTCGTGATTCCGAACGGGGTTGACCCCCGTCGGTTCGGGGCCGCTCGCCCCAGTCGGCCCCGAGGGGAGTTCGTGATCGGTTTCGTGGGCACGATGAAGCCCTGGCACGGTCTTGAGGTGTTGGCGGATGCGTTTGTTCGCTTGGCGCCCAAGAAGCGGAGCGCCCGTCTCCTGTTGGTCGGAGACGGACCGGACCGGAGCCGGATCGGATCTCTGTTGGCCGAGCGCGGCGTTGCCGACCGGGTAGAATGGACCGGGGCGGTTTTGCCGGACCAAATCCCGGGCTTGCTCTCCCGGATGGATGTAGCGGTGGCCCCGTATCCGAAGGCCGAGGACTGCTATTTCTCGCCGCTCAAGGTTTTTGAGTACTTGGCCGCGGGGTTGCCGGTTGTCGCCAGCCGGGCGGGCCAAATCGGTAGCATCCTCATCCCCGATCGCCACGCAGTGTTGGTGGAGCCTGGAGACGCGGAGTCCTTGGCCGCCGGGATTCTGCGGCTCGGGTCCGACCGGGCCCTCCGGGGCCGGATGGCCGAGGAAGGCCGGCGCTTAGTCGAATCCGAGTACACCTGGGACCGGGTCGCGGCTCGGGCGCTCGCTTCAGCGGGCGTGGCCAGGCCGGCTCGCGCGTTGTCGGTGGCGTTTTGACCGCCTCGGATGGGACCGCCCGCACGGCGGCGCGCCTGGCGGCCCGGTTTCGGCCCGAGCTTCGGAACCAACGGTGGCTGATTGCGGGATCGATCGGTGCGTTAGGCGCTGAAGTCGCGTTCAAGGCTCTCGAGCCCTGGCCGATCAAGCTGGTCCTGGATCGCTTGCTCGGTCATTCCTCGCCGGGGGCGGTGGCCGGGCTCTCGTCGAGTCATTTGATCCTGGTCGCCGCGGTGAGTTTGGTGGTCGTGACCAGCCTCCGGGCGTTGTCGACCTACGCCAGCACGCTCGGATTCTCGCTGGCAGGCACCCGAGTCATTTCAGCCGTGAGGCTGCGTCTGGTGGAGCACGTGCAACGGCTTTCGCTGGCGTACCACACTCGGGGCCGGAGCGGGGACCTGGTCCAGCGGTTGGGCCGGGATGTCGACGTGCTGAAGGAAGTCCTGGTCACCGCGTTGCTGCCCCTCCTGGGGAACGTGGGCACGCTGGTGACTCTGCTCGCCATCATGTGGTGGATGAACTGGCACCTGGCCGTGGTCGCGGTGGCCGTCTTGCCGTTGTTCGCGATCACCCTCCGGCGTTTGGTACCCCGAATTCATGATGCGGCCAGACGCCAACGCCGTCGCGAAGGCGATGCCGCGGCCGCGTTGACCGAGACCCTAGGTGCCATGCGAGTGGTCCAATCGATGGCAATCGAAGGCGTGGTTCGTGGGAGCATGGCCCGGAACGAAGCCGCGACGGCCAAGGACGATGTCCGGGGGCGTCAGCTCACGGCGGGGCTGGAGCGATCGGTTGACGTGTTGACCGCGGTGGCCAGCGCCTTGGTTTTGGGTTGGGGCGGCCAGCTCGCCCTTCGGGGTCAGCTCTCGCCCGGCGATTTGGTGGTCTTTCTGAGCTACCTCAAAAGCGCCCTCAAACCGGTCCAGGATCTGGCGAAGTATTCCGGCCGGTTGGCCAAAGCCACGGCTGCGGGAGAGCGGATTCTCGATACGTTGGACGCGGTGCCCGAGGTTGCGGATCGGCCGGATGCGGTCGTGGCCCACGCGCTGGCCGGGGAGATCGAGTTCGACCAGGTCAAATTCAGTTACGAGGACGGCACCGAGCCGCTCCAGGACGCGAGTCTCGTCATTCGGCCCGGAGAGTTCATCGCGTTGATGGGTCCGTCCGGCCATGGCAAGAGTACCCTCGCGAGCCTGCTCCTACGCCTCTATGACCCGACCGGGGGTCAGATCAGGCTCGACGGCCGCGACCTGACCGAATATCAAATCGCTTCGGTCCGGCGGCAGATCGCCGTGGTACCCCAGGACAGCCTGCTGTTCGGCGTCTCGGTCCGGGAGAACATTCGGCATGGGAATGCCTTGGCCACCGACGCTGAGATCGAGGCGGCGGCGCGGCTCGTCAACGCCCATCAGTTCATCGCCGCTCTCCCCCTGGGTTACGACACGATTCTGGGGGAGCGCGGGGGCACGATTTCCAGCGGGCAGCGGCAGCGGATTGCCTTGGCCAGAGCGGCCGTTCGGCGCGCTCCCATTTTGATTCTCGACGAGCCGACCACCGGCCTTGACGAGTCCAACCGACAGATCGTGAGTGCCGCTATCGACGGCCTCGCCGCCGGCCGGAGCACGATCGTCATTACCCATGATGTGGCGTTGGCCCGCCGAGCCGATCGAATTGTGTGGCTCGAGTCCGGCCGATTGCGCGAGGAGGTGCTCGATGTTGTTGCCGGATGATGGCGGCCTGGTGGCTCGCGACCCTGCGTTGGATGCCTTGGCCACCGTGCTCGACCCCGAAAAGTTCGGCGCCGCCATTCGGGCGGCCGCGCCCGAGGTTGCACTCGATCGGGTGGAGCCCTGGTACCTCCGCTACAAACCGGGCACCAGTTGCTTGGCGGCGTATCGGTTGATGATCGGCGGGCGAAACGTCATTGCCCATGCGCTGACCGCGGTCGATCCGACCAAGCTCCGGTTCCGGTCGGGCGACGAGGCACCGGGCGGCTCCTTCGGAACCCTCGGTGTGCACCTGCGGCGGGGCACGATTCTCCTCCGGGTCTTTCCGAACGATCCCGGTTTGAGTCGGCTTCGGCGTTTGCTCGACCCGACCACGCGGGATCGGTTGCTTTCCGGGCCGCTCGGGGGCGGATCGCTCGAACTGATCGGCTACAAACCCGATCGCCGGTATGTCGGCCGGCTGACGGCGCCGGATGGAACGTTTGCCGTCAAGCTTCACGCCAAGAACCGGTTCGACTCGGCGGTGGCGGGGGCCGCGGCGTTCCAGTCCTCGGGCCCGCTTGTGATCGCGCCGATGGAACACCTCGACGCCGGCGCGTGCCTAACGGTCCAGCGATGGATGCCCGGCGACCTCCTGGCCGACGTCCAGGACCAGGTCGGGTTCGATCCGGCCCGGGCCCGCGCGGTGGGCGCGGCACTCGCCGAACTTCATCGGACCGAGGCCCTTGGGCTGGTGTCCCGGGAGCGCTCCTCCGAGACCATCCTCGAACTGGGCGATACCCTCGCTCGGCTCTGTCCCGGTCTTGCCACCGCCGCCCGGACCCAGGCAGCCACCTTGTTCGGCGCGTTCCATGAACTGGCGGAGCCGGCTGGGCCGGTGCATGGAGATTTCTACGCCAAACAAGTGCTCATTCACGGCGATCGTGCCGTGGTCTTGGACTGCGATCAAGCCCGAGTGGGCGACCCGGCCGAAGATCTCGGGAACTTTCGGGCCCATCAGCTCCGGGATGTGCTCCGGGGCCGGCTGGCGCGAGTCCGGGCTGATGCGATCTGGGAGGCGGTTCAGGATGGATACGGCCGCCCGGCTGGGGGGTTCCGGTTGCGGGTCCAGCTGTTCGTGGCGATCGGGTGCTGGCGGTTGGTGGCCGATCCGTTCCGTCATCGCGAGCCGGCGTGGGCTCGCCGCTCAGCCGAGCTTCTCGACTTGAGCGCTGCGGCCCTGGCGCCGATCCTGACGGCCGCCGGCTCGGCCCGCCAATGACCGCGACGTTGATTGACCCAGGGCTCCCGTGGCTCGGCACCGCCCTCGATCCCGACGCGGCCAGTCCCCCGATTCTCACCGCCCTTCGGCAGCGAATCGACCTCGGGCCGAACGCGCGGGTTGCCGCGGCCGGCCTGGCTCGGCACAAGCCAGGCCGGCGAGCGCTGATCCAGTACACCGTAGCGGACGGTCGCGGCTCGCGGATCACGGTACTGGGCAAGACCCATCGCCGCGGGGTCGATCATCGGACCGTCAGGCTTCACGACCAGCTGAGCAGTGTCGACCTGGCGCCGGGGCGGGTTCCCAAGGTGCTGGGGGTTGTGGGGTCGCTCGGGCTTTGGCTGCAGGAGCGGGTGTTCGGTTTGCCCGGGTTCGAGGCCATGGCTATGGCCGACGGCCACCTGACGGCCCGGAGGATCGGTGCCGCGTTGGCCCGGTTCCATGACCAGGCCCCGTTAGGCGATCGTCAGCATCACCTCGGTGACGAGGTCGACGCCCTTGCCCTCCGGCTATCAGCGGTGGCGGCGCGGCTGCCGCTGCTGGCCGATCGGATCGCCGCGGTGACTTCCACGGCGGCGCTCTCGGCCGATCGAACCGGCGGGCCGGTTCGAGGGTTGCATCGAGATTTCTATCCCGACCAGGTCTTGGTCAACGGCGAAGAAATCCATCTGCTCGACTTGGACCTTCACGCGGCCGGCGATCCCGCTCTCGATCTGGGGAATTTCTTGGCTCACTTGACTGAGTACGATCTTCGTCACGGCCAGCGTGGCCGGCCCCTCTATCGACAGGCCGGCGGGTTCGTATCCGGCTATCGAGATGCCGGCGGGGCGGCCGATCCGGCAACCATCGAGCTCTATGAGACGTTAACCTTGGCGCGCCACGTGGCCTTGTCGACCCAATTGCCGAATCGGTTGCACACCACGGAGCCGCTGTTGCGAATGGTGGAGCAGCGGCTGGCGGTGGCAGCGCGATGAACCGCTTCCGATGGTTGCCTGTCGCCGGGTTGCTCCTGAGCGTCGGTCCGCTGGCGGGCCAGTCCAAGGCTGGTGCCGACCTGACCTATCTCGTCACCACGTCGGCGCTGTTTGACTCGAACCTCGATCACGACGAGACGCCGGTCGGAGCCTACGGCGGGGTGTTTGGCGTCGGGGTCGAGTTTCGAAACCGCCGCGCCCAACCCACCTTCGAGTTTGCCTATGGGATGGCGGGCCACCGCTACTCGATCACGGCTCCGTGGAATCGAATCAGCCATGGCGGCAGGATCGGCGTTACCCTGCGGCCATCGGGCCGGGTCGCCGTGGCCACTGAGATTGAGGCCGCGTTTCGGGGCTCGTCCGAAGATCGGGATTTGAGCGACCAGTTCAAGGCCAGTCAGGGGCTCAGCTGGCGGTTCCTCCGCCGGACCAAGCTCGAGGTCGCGGGCGGGGCGCGGATTCGCCGGTTCCCGACCACGCCGGAGCGGGATGCCCGCAACGTCTACACCGAGGCGGAGCTAACGCAGGGTTTGAGCCGGAGAGTGGATTGGACCGGCAGCTTCCGGCTCGAACGGAACGACGCCGACTCGACTCGATACAGCTACGTTCGCGAGACGGTCAGCAGCCAACTGGCGATCGACGGCGGAACGATGCGACTGTCGATCGAGGGAAAGTTCCGCCGCCAGCAGTATCTCGCCCGGCTGGCGGATTCGAAGGCGCCGACCGTGCTTCGGGTTGACCATCGGCTCCAGTTCGGCCTCGATTGGACTGTGGTGCCGCGCGGGGGGATCGAGATTACGCTCGGCTACGGTTTCGAGCGGCGGCGTTCGAACGAGGCCCAAAAGGGCTTCCTGGCCCATCAAGTCGGGCTCTCGTTGACGCGGCGGTGGTAGGGGGCCGCAAGTACCACGGGCACTACTCGGGCTTCGCGACCACGTCGTTCCAGTTGAGCAATGAGTTGAAGATCATGTTGAACTCCCCATGGTTCTGCCATCGGTAGATCGGGTTGTTCGAAAACAGGATGACCCGGCCGAACCCGTGATAGGCCCGCGGGATATCGACCGCAAACGGTCGCTTCGTGAGCGAGTCGGCCCCAACCATCAGGCCTGACAACACCGACGCGGTCCCGCCGACGTACCGGGCCAAAACGTTCGACTCATCGGCCACCCCGACCCGAAACGGCTGTCCACCGACGTACTTGATCGGGATGGTCTTGCCGGCATACCCGTAGAACACCGGGTGCTCGGAGCGGGTGATCTCCCCTTGGACCAGCGGCCGTTGCGACGTAAGCCCTCCCACGTTGGCTTTCTCGACCGTTCCGGCCCAACCGAATTCGATCGGCAGGCGGGCTGCGTCGCCCACGGCGATCAGGGTGCCGCCGGCCTCCAGGAAACTCCCGAAGGCATCCACGCCTTTCTGGCGGAAGCCCCCGGTGATGTCGGCGCTCTCACCGTACACGCCGAGGAACTGGTACTTCTCGCTCTTCTGGTAAGGCACAATCCGCTCGGCGGGCGGTTGAAGGACCGTCTGGCGACTGAGATTCTGCTCAGCGGCCAGGATCACGTCGTACTTGGCCCGCAGGTTTCCCTGTTCGACTTGCTCCTTGTAGATCAAGTCGAACGGAATCCCGAATTTGTCGAAGGTAAGCCGGTACCAGCCGAGGTTCTGGGTTCCGGTCCATTGCGAATAGATCGCGATCCGGGGCAGCTCGGCGTCATGAGTTGTGACCGTCGGGAGTGAATCGAGCGCAGCAAGGGTAAGCCCGAGCTCGTCGGCCACGGTTCGAATCGCCGCGGCGTTGGCGGCGTCGTTGATCACGAATGAGCCGGCGGGAAATTCGGTTCCGGCCGCGGTAAAGCCCTTCTCGGCGATCTTCATCGCGACGTTCTTAAGCCGATATCGGAAGGTGATCATGTTGTTGGAGCCCTGATGGGCCACGGCAAGGCCGGCGGTGCCCCTGCCCACGGAGGTGCCCTTCAGGGTCACCGTCGTCACCGGTGTCGTCGGGACCTTGAGGATCGAGGAGTCGGCCACTTCGACCACGTCGACGTTCATCGCGAGTCCGACGGTCCAACCGCTATCGTCGTAGGTGCTGAGCCGGGCGTCGGGATACTGCTGGCGCTCGAGCAGGTTCTTGGCGAGGCGGCCATAGGGCTGGTCGCGTTTGATGACGTAGGAGCCGGCCGGATAGGTCACGGTGTCGATCTTGACCGCCTGCTTGGCCACGCCGATTTCAATCCGCTGAATCCGGAGAATGTTGACCAACTCGGCCACCTTGGTCATATCGCGCTGGACCGGAATGATGAATCCGAACGGCGCCTTGGTCTTGCCCTCCTCGATCGAGTTCCGGGTCTTGACGTAGAAATTCTCGAGCACGGTCGCCGGGAACATCGCCGCGAGCTGGAGTGCGGAAATCACCCCGGTCTGCATGTAGTTGGCGTTGGCCCGTCGAGTGAACTTGGCGGAGTCCTCGACCCCGATTGGGGCGCCCCGATACCACTCCCGGGCCTGAGCACCGCCCTGGCCGGTGGGGACGAGGCCACCCCCCCGAGGGATCGGGGCCGGCGCCGCCGGAGCCTTCTTGGCCGCCGAGTCGCTCTTGGCTTTGGTCGTATCCGGTTTGGGCTTCGTGGCGGTTGCGGTGTCGAGATCCCGGCCCGACTGGGTCTCGTACATCTTCATCAACCCGTTGTGGTTGTAGGCGATCGAGCCGAGGTACCCGGGCGACCACCCGTCCATGAATGCATGGGTGTAAACCCCCGGCATCCCGTACTTGGTCATCTGAGACAATTCCCAGTTCGCGAACCACGGCAGCTCGGCAAAGAGCAGCGGATCGAGATTGGGGTTCTGAGGTGCCGCGCCGCTGTAGGTGTAGAGCAGTGGCAGCGACTCATGGAGATCGTGCATGATCGGCGGATGGGCCGTGAAGTACCAATCGGCAATGGCCCGCATCTGGACCAAGACCAGATTGATGTCACGGTTGTTGTCGTGGTACGCATAGCGACCCCAGTACGGCACCGGCGGTACCAACCGGCTCGGAACCGGAACGCCGTTGGCCGGCGCCGGCACCGGTTTGGCTGTTGTGTCCTTGGGGGGCAGAGGCTTCGAAAGGCCATTCTCCAAGTTCCGGAAGAACCAATCGACGTTTCGGTCGCGGCCGTCGGCATCGGCCACCGGTGTGATCGACACGTAGAGGTTGTTTCGAATCTGCGAAATGACCGGTGAGGTTTCGGTGGCCAGCCGGTAGACCAGCTCCATCAACATTTCCGACGGCCCGGTTTCTCCGCTGTGTAACCCGCCCATGAAGTGGTAGTGCGGCCTGGTGGTGCGGATCAGTTCGGCGATGTCCGCGTCGCTCCGGCCCCGGGGATCGGCGATTTTGGCCAGGTTCTGCCGGTTTTGCGCTATGGCCTTCATGTTCTCGTCGGAGGACACCCACACGACGACCAACTCGCGGCCTTCGTCGGAGCGGCCGATGGTCTCGACCTGGACCCGTGGCGTGGCGGCGGCCAGGGCCCGATAATATCGGAGTTGGTCGGCGTAGTAGGTCAGCTTCCACGGAGCACCGATGTGATAGCCCAACACGTCCTTCGGCGTCGGAATGCCGGCCACGAGGGGCAGGTGATCGACCAGCGGACTGCCGAGCTTTCGGTTCGGAAGCCACTCGGCGTAGCTCTTGGCAAACGAGGGGTCTTGCTTCTGGCTGGGGTCGCGGGTCGCCGCCGTCATCTGCTGGCCAAAAACCGGGCCGGTCCCGAAGCTGGCGACACCACAAGCGACGAGCGCGGTTCGAGCAAAGGCCAAAACGGCCGATCGGAGCATCATGGTCGGTTGTCCCTCTTGGGTGGGCTGGTGCAACGTCCTAATATAGGTCACGGAGTGGCCCCCCGCCCCCGGGAGGCATTAGAATGTCTCGGCGTGCCGACGTCCCATTCCTCCACCGGGCTCTGTCACTGATGCGATTCTCTTTGGTTGGCTTCTTGGTCCTGCTTTTCCCCAGCATTGGACTGTCTCAGAGATCTCTGGCCAAGGCGGTCACGATCGGCCGGGTCGACTCGGTTTGGTCGGCCACCCTCAAGGAAAACCGGCCCTATCTGGTCTATACGCCGCCGTCGTACGATGATACCACGAATACGCCGCAGAAGTACCCGGTCCTCTACCTCCTCGACGGCGACGCCCATTTTCATTCGGTGACCGGGCTGCTCCAGATTCTCGGCACCGGCGTCAACGGCACCTTTGTGCTGCCGGAAATGATCGTGGTGGCGATTCCGAACACCGACCGAACCCGAGACCTGACCCCGACTCACGTTGAGAAGGGCTTCGACGGCAAGCCGCAGCCGTTTTTGAAGACGAGCGGCGGGATGCCCAACTTCTTCAGCTTCCTCAAGACCGAACTGATTCCCCGGATCGAATCGGGCTATCGCACCTCCGGCTATCGGGTCTTCGTCGGGCACTCACTCGGCGGG
>JAYVJS010000526.1:0-4474 GCA_043769075.1 Gemmatimonadota bacterium
ACCGGCATACGGCGTGTTCAAGGCAGTGCAAGCCTCGTCAACCCGGAACAGGAACGGATTGATGGCAACGACGCCGTTGTTGAGCACGTTGCTGAGCACGTTGTCCCACTTGGTACCGAGGCCGGCCGCATTCGGATACCGCAAGCCAAGGCCGCCCGGAACCGTTTGGGCGATGTCTAGCTGAGCCCCGATCAACTCCACGTCATCCGAGCCGAGGATGGTGAAGTTGGCGGTGGTGCTTCCACCGGCGGCCGGAGCCGTGATTGGCGGGAGGGGCAGAACACCGGCGATGGACGGCCGGGCCAAATCATCGCGAACGAAGTTGCGGTTGATCGCGACGCTCGAATTGCCGGCGCGGTCAACAACGTATCCGTTGAACTTATAGTAACCCGAACCCGCGGCGCAATCGAGGAAATCGGTCGCGGTGGACCGGACGTACTGATCGCTCAGCACGATCGGCATCGAGAAGTTGGTCGTTGCCAAGCAACCCGGCACGGCGTCATAAGTCAGCGCAGCGCCCAACTTGGTGATGGCCTGCACCGACGGATAGCCAGTTACGACGTTCTGGTTAAAGCCGGCCCGGTTGTCAACACCCTCAAGACCCCAGACTGCGGTGGCCGGGAACGGCCCAAACAGCGTGGTGAAGCCGGGGTTGTTCGAGAACGTGGTGGTGTCCGGCAGCGCCGTGACCGGCGAGGTGATCACCCCAACGAGCGCTGGCGTCGTGGCGCCGACCGAACCGGCCAACCGAGCAACCGGAAGACCACGGTCGAGACCGAAGCTGTTCGACGGACCCGAACCGGCCGCGTTACCAAGCAAGTCGGCGGCGTAGGTGCAGACGCGGAAGGCATCGACCGCGTAGTCGCTGGTGAGCGACTCGGTAGCAGCCGCTTGGTCGAACTTGGTATCGGTGCAGAGGTAGAACGGCGCGGTCAACAGGGTATCGGCAGCGACGTGGACTTCCGGCATGTTCGCCGCAAGACCGACCCCGTTGTCCACAGCCAGCAAGTCATTGTTGACTGCCGTGGTGGAATTCCACTGCGCAAACCGGGTGTACGTGCCGTTGATCCAGGCTTGGTCGAACAGGTCGTTGAACGCGACCTTGCCCAGGATCGGGCCGGCGTAAATGTGGCCCGCGACATTCACGGTAGGAGCCCGGTTGTCGACGAAGGTCTCACCCGGAGCCGGACCGACCGCGGGGCAGATCATGTTCCAGCGGTTCTCGCCACCGACTTGGAATGCCGACCCGACCGTGTTGACACCGTTTGAGGAAACCAACGCGGCGCTAACGACAGAACTGCTGCCGCAGGTGGCGTTCTCAGGCCGGATCAACGCGGTCCCGTCGGGGCCGACCGCACCACTCGCGTAGCTCGTAAAGGTCTGCTCAACAACGTCGTTGCCGCCTTCCGAGTTGTCGCAATCATAGGTGCCGCCCAGGGAAATACCGGTCCCGGCCGCGCCACCGCTGATCAGGTTGTTCGAGGCATCGCAAATGTCGGAGTCGAGCTCGACCGTTTGCGGGACAGCCCGGCCGAAGGCGACGTAGTCGTAGCCCGCAACCGTCTGGGTGCCCTTGTAGTAGGTCTCGTCGTCGTTGGTCGAGACAGCCGACGGAGTCGTCGCGGTCGGCACCAGCGAGGCGGGCCGAGTCCCGGCCGGACGCCGGATGACGGCGTCGGGGTTGTTCATTACCACCGGAATCGCGTTCGAAGCGAGCGGGGCATTCGAGCCAGAGACATACAGGTTCGCCGTGATGGCCGAGTTCCCGTTGTAGATCACTGGAACGAAGATCCCACCGTTCTCACGGACCTGGGCGGTGTTGGTGCTGAGAATGATCAGAGTCGCAGCGGCTTCAGGGGCCGCCGCGGCGGGCGAAGCCGACGCGAAGGTCTGAGTCGCCACAACCTGGCCACCGACCAAGGCATCAACGCGGGTGATGTTCCGCGCGCCAGCCTCGACGTTAAGCGCAATTTCGATCTGACCTTTGACGTTGGTCAGATTGACCGGCACGTTGTTGGTGCCATTGTTCCGGGTAACGGCCTGGATCTGAACTGAGGCCGGCGCCGGCACGATCACGGTCAGCGACATGGTGCCGCAGATCGCGGGGTTGATGGTCGAGCAGGCCTGGATCACAACCGGGCCACCCAAAGCCGTGGCGTTGGCGGTGATGACACCAGTGGCCGAAACCGTGGCCAACGTCGCATCGAGCGACTTCCACTCGACCGTCTGGGCCGGGCTGTTGGTGCCGACAACGGTGGCCGACGCCTGCAAGGTGCCAGCAGCCGAGAGCGAGGTGCCCGCGTTGATCTGGGCGCTCGGCGGAGTGATAGTGACCGCCGTGATCGTCGTGCCGACAATGTTCAACGTGGCCACACCGTTGCCGGTGGCGCCGCCGGTGGCGCAGGTCGCCGTGGCCCGAACCGCGAGGGACCCTGAGGTCACCCCGGCAGTGATGGTCACAACGCCGGTGGCGCTGACCGTCGCGCGAGTGGCGTCGCTGACGCCCCACGTCGTGGCCGGGTTACAACCAGCATCGGCCGTCACGGCGGCCGACATCTGCAGGGTCTGCCCGGGGCTGACGGTCACGCCGTCGGGAGCCACGGAGACCTGCCGGACCTGGGGCGGCGGCGGCGGTGGCGGGGCCGGCGGATCGACGATCGTGAGATCGTCTCCGCAACCAGCCAGAGCCGCGGCAAAGCCGCTGGTCAACAGCAAGGAACGGTAAAGCTTGTTCATTCACTCCCCCTATGATTCGTTAGCCTACGAGGACAGAAACTCTTTGCCTGCAACAATCTGCAACCAACGTATTGCCACTGCTTCGACACTACTCTAGCGGCATGACAGCCCGGCCGCTGTGAGCTAGCGCACATTTGCGCCGCCCTCGCTGCCGATCGGGTGTCTCGCCGCCTGATCCAGGTACTCGTGCCGACTCGGCCAAGGGCCAGAATCCAGCTCTTGAGCCTCCCACCAGCCGAATTGCCCAACCAGAATTCAACGCGCCAAGTTAGCAACCGGTGGCGCAGCGGTCAAGACCTAACCTCTATTGGCTCCTTAGGTTGGCCCCTCCCGGACCGGGTTCAGCGGCCCGAAACCCAAAAAACTGCACTCGCCAGGCCAGCCCGTAGTAGCTTCGGTCACTCAGCGAGCAACCCCCGTGCCGGAACCCTATGAAAGCCCGCAAGTTGCTGATTCTTGCACTGTTGCGACGCCTGACCCGGAATCGATCGGCCCCGAAACCCGCTCACCATCGCCCTCGATGCGAGACCCGTCTGATCTTCGCAAGCCCGATAAAATCCCGAAGCTAACGACTGCCGGCCGTGAACCCTCGCCGAATCGCCTCTGCCAGCAGGGGCCACCACTCCCCGTCAGCAAGGGTGCTAACCCGTTCCCGGGCCACGAGGGTGCCATCGTCCGCGACGACGAAGAACGTCCAATCTCGGTCCCGATCGCCGACCCCAAACTGGCGGTGAATCCGGCCCCCGCTGTCGGCCAGAACCCGGAGCGAACCGCCGAGCGAGGTGCTGAGGCCCTGGGCCTCGGCCAACCCCGCCCGAACCACCCCCACCAAGGCAACCCGAGGGCTCCCCAAGGAATCGGCTCGCCTGGCCAGCGCCGCCCAATCGATCCGAACGGCCGGATCAGGACGTCCCCCGAAGGCCACTACGACGACCCGGCCAAGTTCCCCAGCCAAACGGAACTCCCGGGCCTGACAACCCGGGCCTGGCGCACGGCATTCGGACGGGGAGAAAAATGGGAGGGCTATTTGGGGGACGGGGCGGCCGGGCCGCAGGCTTCCCAAGAGCTTGGCGCGGACCGGCTCCTGAGTCATTCCGGGGGTTGGGCTGGCGACCAGCACGGCGGTCACCAGGAAGGCCCATCTCACCGCGTCAGAGCCTTGGCCACCGCCGCTACGAGGTCCTGCTCGGCGCCAGATCCGGTGTAAGCGACGAGGCCCTTCGCGTCGATAACAACGATATAAGAGGTGGTCGGAACATCGAACGCCCGGGTTCCAGCCCCGAGGTTGTCGTAGAGAGGAAGGAAGGGCGGCTTGTGCAGAGCCAGGTAGCGGCGGACCCGATCCGGGGAATCATTCACTGTGATATTGACGCCGATCATCGTCACTCCGTCACCGTACTTCTGCTTGACCAGGTCGAGCTGGGGCAGGAGCGATTTACAAACCGCGCACCAGGTGGCCCAGAACTCGATCAGCACCGGCTTCGTGCCGATGTAGGTGCCGAGCCCGACCGGCTTGCCATCGAGGTCATTGATCGCGATGAGCGGGGCCTTGGTACCCACCGGAATCCCCGCGTCAAACTGGGCCGCCGCCGGGGCCGCCCCGATGCCTACCAAACCCACGACCATCGCCGCAATTCTCAGATCCATACCTGCCCCATCTTGACGAAGTAGTACTCGGCCATCGCGAGCATCAGGACGCCGGCGGCCCGCTTGACCCACACAGTCCACCGCCCCGGCT
>JAYVJS010000527.1:0-3149 GCA_043769075.1 Gemmatimonadota bacterium
GCCGTCGTAACCGGCGCCCGCCAAACCGGCAAAAGCACCCTCGTCCGCTCGAGTCCCCTGCTGGCCGACTACGCCTACCTCACCCTCGACAACCTCGAAACCCAACGCCGAGCGGCTGAAGCGCCGGACGCACTCCTCACCAGCGCCGATCGGGTCATCGTCGATGAAATCCAGCGGGCCCCCGAGCTCATCCTGGTCATCAAGGAGCTGATCGACACCGATCCCACCGCTCAGGCGGGACGGTTCATCCTGACCGGCTCCACCAATCTCCTCGGCCTCCGGACCGTCGGGGATACCCTTGCCGGCCGAGCCGGCTATGTAACCCTCTGGCCGATGAGCCGCCGAGAAGCGTTAGGCGAGGGCCGAGCGGGCCGGTGGAGTGAGCTGCTTGGCACCGCCCCATCCGGGTGGCGAGATCTCGTCCTCGACGGCCCGGCCGTTGAGGAGTCGTGGTCGGCCGTGGCCCGGCGAGGCGGCTATCCGGTTCCCGCCGTCCGCCTCCACGATCCCACCGACCGGGAGACCTGGTTTCAGGGCTATAGCGATACCTACCTCCGGCGCGACGTCCCGGAAATCACCGCGGTATCCCGCCCCCTCGATTTTCACCGCCTGATGCAACGAGTCGTCCTCGACATTGGTCAGCTCGAGCACCAGGCCCGGTGGGCCACTGAACTCGGACTGTCGCGGCCCACCGTCGGCCGGTGGCTCGACCTCCTCGAAGTCTCCTACCAACTGGTGCGGGTTCCGGCTTGGACGCTCAACCGGCGGAAACAGCTCGTCAAAGCCCGGAAGATCTATTGGGCGGACACCGGCTTGGCCGCGGCATTGGTCGGGGAACGGGAACCCACGGGACCGTATCTCGAGAATGTGGTGCTCTCCGACCTGCTGGTGTGGCAAGGAGGCGAGCCGCGCCGTCCCGGAATTTTTCATTGGCGGACCCGCGACGGCTTCGAGGTCGACTTCGTGATCGAGTCGGTCGACCGGAACCTGCTGCCGGTCAAGGTCAAGGCGTCCACCACTGTGGGATTGAAGGATGCACGGGGCTTGGTCCAGTTTCTTCGGGAGTATCCGGAAGCCCGGGCCGGCCTGATCCTGTACGGGGGTCGCGAGGTAACCTGGGTGACGGACACGGTACTCGCGGTGCCGTGGTGGCGAGTGCTGTAGAGTTCCCCCTTCCGGTCGCGCAAAGATCTCGCCGTCTCTGACAACCGTCTGGAATCGGGCGTGACGAGCCGCGGCCGAACGGAGGCCGCTACGCCGTACCAGCCGCCACCAAGGCGATCAACCGCCGGACCGCCTCGCCCACGAATGCGGGGGCCTCGGCCTCGGCATCGACCTCCACGACTTCCACGCCCGGCGGGAGCCCCGCCCGGAGCGCGGCGAAGAACGCCCGATCGCTCTCGGGGTCATGCAGCGGGCCGCCCGGCACCGAATACCGCCCGACGCCCCGCAACGGCAGCATGAACACCGCCTTCCCGCCGGTCGGCCGCAACCGCCGGCAGATCTCCTCGGCGACGCGAACGATTTCCTCCCGGTTGAGCCGGGGGACGAAGATCACCGGACTGTGGAAGACGTATCGGTGGTCGTGGTACTTCTCGGGGACCACGTTGGCCTCGACGAAGATCCCGAGATGCTCCGCCCCGCCGGGACAGATCACCTGTGGTAATCCCAATGTCCCCGCCACCGTGAGCCGTTCGGGGCCGCCCGCCCGCAAGCCGCCGAACACGTCATCGGCGATCTCGCCCAAGGCGTAGTCGAACACGGCGCCGATCACGCCCTCCTTCATCAACTGCTCCATCGCCCGGCCCCCGGAACCGACGGCGTGAAACACGACCACGTCGTACCCGGCCTCGCGAAACAGTTTGAGAGCGAGCGTGGCGCCGTCGGTGAGGACTCCCAAGTTGGTCATCGCGATCAGGGGCTTGTCGCCGCGCCTGGTCTCCATGGTTCCCTCGACGAGCGACATCCCATGCGCCGCAGCGGCCGCATTGGCGAGAATCCGCGCCGTGAACGGGTTCACCCCAACGAGATCGCTCACCGAGAACATCATGGTGATGTCTTTGACGCCGACGAACCGGGAGGTGTCTCCCGAGGCGACGGTCGAGACCATCACCTTGGGGAAACCGTACGGCAACGCTTGCATCACCGCGGTCGCGGCCGACGTTCCCTGGGTCCCGCCGACGCCGAGCACCGCGTGGGCGCGGCCGGCCTCGATCAGATCGAGCAGAATCCTGGTGGCGCCGGCGACCATGACCGGACCCGCCACCTCGCGGGTCGGCGCCTTCAGCAGCTCGGCCAGTTTCCCCCCGCCGGCCTCGGCGACCTGCTCGCGACCGACGTCGGCCACGATGCCGGGCGTGCCCACCACGCCGAGATCGATGATGATGGCATTTCCCCCGAGGGCGACGACTTGGCTGCGGAGAAACTCGGCCTCCTCGGCTTTGGTGTCGAGGGTCGCGAGGATGACGACGGAACGGCTCATGACGGGTGTGCCCCGGTCTTGAAGGTGAGCCGGGCGAACTCCTGGGCCGCTTCGAGCACCGCTCGCTCGATCGGCAACCGCTCGGTCGATGACCCGGTCCAAAATCCATGCCCCGAGCTATGATCGAGCAGGTACTGCGCGTCGGCCGGCGTCTCCATGGCGGCGCCGTGGCCCACCAGGATCACCTCGGGGTGGATGGCGCGCACCTTCGCATACACCGCCTCGGTTCGTCGAGCCGTCTCCTCGATGGTCTCGCCCGAGTCGTAGCCCGTCAGACCGCCCTTGGTCGTCCCGGCGTGAAAGCAGAAGATGTCCGGTCGAGCCCGTTCCACCAGCCGAAGGCTGTCCTCCAGATCGAACGCGAGCGCGATGGTCACCATCTCCATCTCCTTCGCCAGCGCCAGCATCTCGATCTCATGGTCGAAGGTGATACCGCTCTTGACCAGCACCTGGTAGAGATTGCTGTCCTTGTCGACGTAACCGATCGACGGCCCAATGTTCGAAACCGAGAGGACCCCCATCGATTTGAGCCGCTCCAGCACGGTCCGCATGTCCTTGAGCGGATCGTTGGCGTTGAGGCAGGCGCAGACGAACGCATCTCCCGTGAGCGCGGGGAGGATGTCCTGTTCCGTGTAGGCCAGGGTCTCAGCATTGGAGTCGAGGATCG
>JAYVJS010000528.1:0-6274 GCA_043769075.1 Gemmatimonadota bacterium
CATGGGACGGTCCGCGGGGAGAGATGACCCAAGATAGCCGGTCCCGCCCGCCACTTCAATAGCGTTAGGCGCTAGTCATTGCTATTAATCAGAGATTCCTTAGGGCTTCCTGGCCGCTGAACCGAGCGTTGCCCTGATCGAGATCGTCAGGCTCGGCGCTCCGGGTGTCGCACGACTGACGCCCGTATACATAGGTCAGGCCCGGCGCATCGACCGCAATCGCGCCGGCCACGGCATAGTCCCGGTCCTTGGGCCCGAGCCGAAGCGTCGGCATCACGATCAGCCAGTGGGAATTGAGACATCCGGTCTGGTGGGCCTTGGCGCCGCTGACCCAGACCCCGGCGGCCGAACGCCGGACGATCCGAAGGTAGAGGTCGGGGTCAGCCTGTTGATGGGGCGCGAGGCTCCGGTCGCCCTTGACGTCGGTCATGGCCCCACCGACCACCAGGTTCTGGCGCTGCATCGTGGTGAGGAATTCGATCAACTGGCGATGGTAATGGGTCCCCCGACTGGTGTCGATTTCGTGGGTCACGGAATGGAGTGCATTGAAGGCGTCCATCCCGACGCAGCGCTGAAAACAGGTTCCGGTCAACTGGCCGAGCCGGCGCTGCATCCGGTTTTGGAGGACCAGGTCATTGGCCGAGGTCGCGATATGGAGGAACCGGTTGACCGGAGCGCCGGTGTAGGGCGAAATCGCGGTGGCGAGTTCCGGATCGGCCGCCGCCAGATCATAGGTTTCGGCGACCGCGTTGATCGATGGCCGGATGATCGGATGATCGACCGGCTCGACCACCCGTTCGCCGAAGAGGTAGACCGTGAGGCCGCGGTTCTTGAGGCTCTCGATGTACTGGGCGCCGGTTGCGATCGGAGTCTCTTGGTGGGCCATTGGGATCTCGCGGGGGTGGGATGGAGTGGCAATCTAGGTAACATTCCGGGGTGCGGAAATACGTCCTACTCTACGGCCTTCTTGGCGGGGTTCTCATCGCCGCGCTCAAGTTCATCGAATACCGCTGGCTCGTGGCGGAGCATTCGGTTGAGATCTACGGCGGGATAGTGGCCGCCGTCTTTGCCGGTCTGGGGATCTGGCTGGGGCGGAAGCTGACTCGGCCGATCCAGACGGTGGTTGTTCGGGAGGTCTTAGTCGACGCCCCGACCACTTTCGTCCGGGACGAAAGCAAGCTCGCGGCGCTCGGGATTACCCCTCGGGAGCTCGAAATCCTCGAACTGATCGCCGCCGGACTGAGTAATCGGGAGATCGCCAACCGGGCCCATGTCAGCGAGAACACCGTCAAGACCCATTCGAGCCGGGTGTTCGACAAGCTGGGTGCCAGGCGCCGAACCCAGGCGGTCCAACTTGGGAAGGAACTCCGGTTGATTCCCTGACCACCAACTTTGGGGTGATTTTGGCCGATCCAGCCGAAATCACCCTTTTGTGGGATGGTCGGGATCAGACCCGACCCTTAAACTCGGTCCGTTCCCAACAACTTGGAGTTCGGATGCGGAAAATTGTGCTGACCTTCGGACTGATTGCCGGGGCCATCATGTCGGCCATGATGGTGATCGCTCTCCCATTCCAGAAACAGATCGGGTTTGACCGGGCCGCTATCATCGGCTACACCACGATGGTTTTGGCCTTCCTGATGGTGTTCGTCGGGGTCAAGTCGTATCGCGACAATGTGGCCGGTGGGCAGGTGTCCTTTGGCCGCGCCGTCACCGTGGGGCTCTTGATCACGGCGGTTGCCACGGTGGTGCTACGTGGCCACCTGGGAAGTGATCTACTACCGGTTCACGCCTGACTTTGGGGACGCGTATGCGGCCTATAACCTGGAGCAGGTAAAGAAATCCGGAGCGTCGGACGCCGAAATCGCGACCAAAACGGCCGAGATGGAGCGGTACAAGGAGATGTACCGGAAGCCGCTGGTGAACATCGCCCTGACCTTCCTCGAACCGTTGCCGGTCGGAATCGTGTTCACGCTGGTAACCGCGGGGATTTTAAGCCGGAAACGCCGGGCCGAAGGCCCTGTGGTCGCCTAGCCGCGCCACTACTCTCACATCTTTAAGGCGGTGACACATGCAACTCGGAGCTTTTTCCGTGAGCCTTGCGGTGAAGGACATCAAGGCGTCGAAGGCATTCTACGAGAAACTCGGGTTTGCCCCGTTTGGCGGCGACATCGCGCACAACTGGCTGATCCTCAGGAATGGCGACCACGTCATCGGTCTGTTTCAGGGGATGTTCGACAAGAATATCCTGACCTTCAACCCCGGTTGGGACCAAAATGCCCAGAAGGTGGCCTCGTTCACGGACGTTCGCGAGCTGCAGAAGCAGCTAAAGGCCCAGGGCGTAGGGATGGTGACGGAGGCCGACGAGACCACGAAAGGCCCCGCGAGTTTCGTGATTGCCGATCCCGACGGCAACCCGATCCTCGTCGATCAACACGTCTGACCGCCCAGGGCGGGGTAGTGCTAGTCCTTGGCGTGATCGGCCGCGAAGAGCGAATCGTACTTGCCGGTCGCGAGCGCTCGGTCGAGGGTCTCGGCCACTTTCGGCATCAGGGTTGGGTCGCCCTCGCTCGCCACCATGGAGAACGACACCCCGCTGCTGGAGACAAACCAAGTCATTAAGCTAGTCCAGTCTATTGACCGTCCCGGGAACGGCGCCTGCGGGCGGCCGAATCGGGTCGGAGGGAGCGCCCCGCGCCGGCTCGCAGCGCGGCGAGCAGCCGGGTGCCGTTGGGTGCGCCGAGCCCAGTGCATGGGTCCCAGCCCTTGGTTGCGCGGTAAAACATCGGTCGTCCCCGCGCGGCTTGGAGATCGTTGTGGCCGTCGCGGATGTCGCGGAGCGCGCCGCCACCCGCCAACACATACAGGGCGGGGTTGAGCCAGCCTAACGGTCTGCCGAGGTGCCCCGCAAGCCTCGCCACGAGCGCGGCCCAAATCGGGGTGGCCGCGCTGGTGCCGCCGCCGGTGAACGGGCGGCCGAGCAGCCGGATCGCCACGCCCGGGTTGTAACCGGCGTGGGCTGACACGTCGGGAATCCACCGCCCTTTGAACGACCGGTGATAGCCACCGATCCAGGTGTTGCCCGGATTGGGCTTGGTGACGGTGGCCTGAAACGCCGGCGCTCGGAAATGGCCACTCATGCCGCCCCCACCCGCGAGGTCGGAGCCAAGGAAGGATTCGAGCCAGACCACCTCGCGCCGGCCGCGGGCGAAACCCGTCCCGCCGCAGGCCAGGGCCCAGGGGCTGGTCGCCGGATAGTTGACGCTGCGCTGCTTGGTCGGGACCGGCGAGTTCCGGGAACCGAAATCACCGGTCGAACAGCAGACGGTCGTTCCCCGCCTGCCGGCCGCGCGAATCGTTCCATGGAGTATTCGGAGCTTCATCCGACCCCACGCCGCCTCCTTAAGACCCCAACTCACCGACATCACGGTCGCGGGCGGTTCATTCCGGAGCCGCGCTCCCGATACCGATCCGGGGTAGGGAAACCCGATCTCGGCGTAGATCGCCCGCCGCCAGCCGTCGGCGCAGGGGTGAGCGAACACCAGGTCAACCGGTGCGTCCGGCACCAGTCCGCAGACAATCTGCGCGTCCATCGTCGCTTCGGTGGTTTCGAGAAAGTCCATCAGCGCCGAGCCGAATTGCTCCGACAAGTCCGCGAACGACACCCCGCGCTTCCAGGCCCGCATGATCGCCAGCATGGTGGTCCGGTCGAGTGGGTTGTTCCCGGGACGGTGGCCGGAACCATCCTTGATCTCGAGAATCCGAATCGCTGCGGTGCGCCGGAGCGCTTTCAGGTCGTCAAGGTGGAGCCCGCCTCCAAACTCGAGGATCGCGATCCGGCCACTATCGGAGACCCGGGGCGGGAACCGATAGTGCCGGGCCAGACGAGCCAGGGTCAGGCTGCGGCCGCCTGGGGCGGGCGGCGCGGCGTGGGCCTTCCCGTGGGGAATGTCATCCATGCCTAACACTCCCTGAACCACCGAGATCAGCTGTCCGGGCATCTTGATCGGGCCGTCCGGCGCTCGGTAGTGGCCCAACTCGTGGTCATACTCGCGCTGGTGAAGATGATAGGCTCGTTCGAAGACGCCGACCGGCGCTTCGAGGATCACGTCGTGCCGGGCAGCGGAAACGTCCACGACCCGGATCTTCTTCTTCCTCGCCTCGGCCAGCACCGCCGCGAGCGCGTCGGCGGGGGGAGCGTACAGAGCCGCGAACTCCGACCGGCTGAGCGGACGCCGATCCGTGGGCCAAGCGTCGCCAAACTGATCGGCTCGCCGTTGGGCCGGGTGATCGCCCGGGAGCCGGTTCGGCCAGAGGACCACGGTGACTTGGATGAGCTTATCGGCGTCGGTCCGGCCTTTGGCGACCGCCCCCGGCAGGTGGACCGGGCGACTATGTGGGATGGCGGCATGAGGGCGAATCATGGCGCGGCCGCGACTTCGGCGGCGGCCCGATGTCCCGACTCGATCGCTCCTTCCATCCAGCCCGGCGCGACCGAGGTGTGGTCGCCGGCAAAGAAGATTCGCCCTTCCGAAGACGCCAAGTGGGGGAGCAACCGCAACATGTCGCCCGGTCGAAACCAGCAGTAGCCGCCCCGAGCCCACGGGTCATCGTCCCACACCTTCGAGGTGCCGGGGCCGCTCGGGCCCCCGCCGCCCGGGAAAACCTGCCTGATCTGCTCGGCCACCAATCCCTGGCGGCGATCCTCCGGGAGTGCTGCCATGGCCCGAGCCCGGGCCCCTGTCGTGTACGACTCGATGATCCCAGCCGTGCCGGGTTGGGCAATGGTGGGATCGTGGAGCCATTGGCAGGGCAGGTCGGTGTTGGCGGTATCAACCGGCACCGGGGTGGGTGGGGCTGCTCCATCAGAAAGAGGCCATGATTTGTCGGCCACTGGCTGGTAGACCCGACAGACCGAGGTGTGAGGCAGCGATTCGATGGCGTCCATTTTCGACGCCGATAGCGGGGGGCGGATCGCGACCTCGCGGAGGGTGCTGAAGGGCATCGCGCTGATGAGATACTCGGCGGTAAGCCGTTCGAGGCCGCTCGGGGTTTGGCAGGTCACCGTGACATGGTGTTCTCCGGGGGTGATCTCAACCACCGGGCACTGGTACCGGATCGTGCCCCCGAGCGCCGCGGCGAATGCCTTGGGCAGACTGTCGTTCCCGGCTGTCATGGTGAAGGCTTGCGGCGGCGGCGGCCCCGGCGGGGCATTCGGAGGGGGCGGCTCGAACAAGGTGGCAAGCTTCACATGAGGCGGCAGGACGCTGATGCCGAGATCCCGGAGGAGCATCAAAGCGGACACTTCATCGATCCCCTCACCCCAGAGGTCGAAGTACCCGAGCCGGAGCATCGCAATGGCGCCGGCGGTGGCTCCTTGCTGCTCGAGAAACTGGGTCATCGTGACCCGGTCGAGGGCGGCAAGCTCGGTCGGCACGTTCGTGAATCGGGGAAACCGGCGAACCGTCTCGAGGGTTGGGAATAGGTACAATTGCCAAAGGCCGAGGATCCCGAGCCCGCCGGCCATCGCCTGCTGCTCGGCGGCATTGAGGGCGACCGGCCAGGCGGGCGCCGGTGCGCTCCCATCGACTACCCGGGCATCGGCGAAGTACCAAATCGCCATTCCGGGGCTGTCGTTAGGCAGCGGCGTGATCGGAATCCCGAACAGCCGGCAATACCCCAGCACGAGGTGGTTGGCGGTTCCGATGAAGAACGCACCCGCCTCAGCATGGAGCCCGCCGGGGAAGCCCCGGATCGTCTCGACCCGACCCCCGGGGCGGTCCCGCGCCTCGAGAATGGTGACCTCGTGTCCTGCATGGGCCAGTCGGTAGCCGGCCGACAATCCCGCCAGGCCGGCTCCGATCACCAAGACCCGCTTGGGACGGCCGTGCCGTAGGTGCTCCGTGGGCATCCGACCAATGGGGACTGGGGCCATCGAGAGGAGCTGGCGGGAGACGCCGGAGGTCATCAGTCACTTTGGCAAGGATCCCGCTAAGATATCCCGCCGAACGGCCGGCGCCAGTTGGGTTGGAAAGGCTGCCCTTCGTCTCGGGGAGAGGGTAGATTTGGCCGTCAGTTCCACCCAGTCGAGCGTCTCTCCCAACCGATGGCCGAACCCGCCGAACTCCTCCAGACCGCGTTAGCCACTCGATACACCTTCGAGGGGCTGATCGGTCAGGGCGGAATGGCGACCGTGTACCGCGCCGTCGACCTTGCCCGGGGGCGCGCCGTCGCCATCAAGGTGCTCCGGCCCGAGCTGTCGGCGGTGCTCGGC
>JAYVJS010000529.1:0-5950 GCA_043769075.1 Gemmatimonadota bacterium
TCGTCGTCGAGGAGCGGCCCGACCCCGGCGGCGTGTGACCGGACCAGGTTGGCCTGCAGCCGCTCCAATTGATCGGTGGGAATCCCGACCCGAGCCAGCTTCCCAAATCCGGTGTTGATCCCATAGGTCGGGGCGCCGGTTGCGACAATCGCCTCGATGGTCGCCGCACTGGCTTCCGCCATCGGCCAGCAGGCCGGGTCCAGCGAGATCGGTTCAAAGCCGGCGTCGATCCGGCGAAGATCGGCCAACGTCAGGCGGCCGGGAACGATCGTACCCATGGGCGTCACCCTTCCCCGAGCGCAATCGCGGGAGTGTTGAGGTGGTGGAGCCGGGCGGTTTGTTTCGCCAGTTGATACCCGGCGTCCGCGTGACGGATGACACCCAACGCCGGATCGTTCCAGAGTACCCGCGACAACCGATCCGCGGCTTCATCGGTCCCGTCGGCCACGATCACCACACCAGCGTGCTGCGAGTAGCCCATCCCGACGCCGCCGCCATGGTGGAGACTGACCCAGGTTGCCCCGCCGGCCGTGGCCGAAAGCGCATTCAAGAGCGGCCAGTCAGAAACCGCATCGGAGCCGTCCATCATCGCTTCGGTCTCCCGATTGGGGCTCGCAACCGACCCGGTATCGAGATGATCGCGGCCGATGACAATAGGCGCCGTGAGCTCCCCGGTCCGGACCATCTCATTGAATGCCAGCGCGGCTTTGTGTCGGTCGCCGAGGCCAAGCCAACAGATTCGGGCCGGGAGACCTTGGAACGCAATCCGGTCCCGAGCTTGGTCGAGCCACCGATGAAGGGCGGCGTTGTCGGGGAACAGTTCCTTGACCTTGGCATCGGTTCGATAGATGTCCTCTGGATCGCCCGACAGGGCCACCCACCGGAACGGGCCCTTGCCTTCGCAGAACAGCGGCCGGATGCAGGCCGGCACGAACCCAGGAAACGCGAACGCATCGGGGACACCCCGATCGAGCGCGACCTGGCGGATGTTGTTCCCGTAATCGATCGTCGGAACCCCCATGTGATGGAACTCGAGCATCGCCCGAACGTGACTGGCGCACGACGCCGCGGCTGCGTCGACAAGGCGGTCGCGATCCGGCTGGCTACCGGTCCGGGCCGCCTCCCATTGGGGTACCGTCCAACCGGCAGGCAGATATCCGTTCACCAGGTCGTGCGCTGACGTCTGATCGGTGACGGCATGGGGCCGCGGCCCGCCGCGCTTGGCGAGTTCGACGAACTGTGGGAGCAACTCAGCAGCGTTTCCGAGCAATGCCACCGAGGTGGGACTCGAAGCGGCGGACAAGATCGCGAGGGCGCCTTCGATCGTGGTGGCTTTGTGATCGACATAACGGGTCTTCAAGCGAAAATCGATCCGGGATTCTTGGCACTCGATGACGATGCAATGGGCCCCAGCCAGAGCCGCCGCGAGGGGCTGGGCGCCACCCATCCCACCGAGGCCCGCCGTGAGGATCCACTTGCCGGCCCAGTTGCCGTCATAGTGCTGGCGTCCGAGCTCGACAAAGGTTTCGTGGGTGCCTTGGACGATCCCTTGGGTTCCGATGTAGATCCACGAGCCAGCCGTCATTTGGCCGTACATCATGAGCCCCTTCCGGTCGAGTTCGTGGAAGTGCTCCCAGGTCGCCCATTTCGGGACCAAGTTCGAATTGGCAATGAGCACCCTCGGGGCCCCGGCGTGGGTTCGGAACACGGCGACCGGCTTCCCGCTCTGCACCAGCAGCGTCTCGTCCGGTTCGAGCTTCCGCAATGCCTCGAGAATGGCCTCGAAGCACTCCCAGTTCCGCGCGGCTTTGCCGATCCCGCCGTACACGACGAGGTCGTCCGGCCGCTCGGCCACCTCGGGGTCGAGGTTGTTTTGAATCATCCGATAGGCGGCTTCGATCAGCCAGTTCCGGCAAGTCAACTGAGAGCCACGTGGTGCTCGAATCGGACGGGGACCGGCCTTGGCCGTCATGGAGACTCCTTCAGGAATGAAAATGTCCCGGAGAGCCGATACTGGCGGGCCGGGTGAATCAAACGGGCGACGCTCGCCACTCGCCCTCGGGACCAGGTTCGCAGATTGAGCACCAGCACGGGCTCGGTGACCTGGATGTGGAGGTGACGGGCAATGTCTTTCGACGGGAGATCGGCCTCGATGACATGCTCCGCCCGCTCGAGGGGCGCGACTCGGGTCAGATAGGCGTGCGGGGTGGTCGATTCGAAGTCTTGTTCGAGGTACCCCGGCGCCGAGGCTGGGTTGACATACCGATCCTCAAGCTGGAGCGGGCGGCCATCCGCGGCATGGAGCAGTCGCGAGTGGAACAACGGAACCCCGTCGGCGAGCCCAAACGCCGTCGCCAGGATCCGATCCGCGGTGGCCGGACCCAACTCGAGGACCTCGGTCGAGTGGCGCTGGCCTCGCTGCTCGATTTCATCCCGAATGCTCTTGACCGCCACCAAGGTCGACTCGGCCTTCGGGCCGGCCACGAATGATCCGACCCCCTGGACTCTGGTGATGCTGCCGTAGTCGGCCAACTCCCGAAGGGCGCGGTTCGCCGTCATCCGGGACACCCCGAATTCCCGGGTCAGATCGCCTTCACTCGGGATCCGGTCGCCGGGGGCCCAGGTGCCGGCGGCGATATGGCGGAGGACATGCCGTTTGAGCCGGAGGTAATGGGGTTCGGCGGCGGTTGGGGTCCGGGTGGCTCGGGCTGGCATACCTCGACGATACCCATGTTGTATATACATGTCAAGACAAGAGGAACCCCGAGGAACTGTCGTTTGACTCCGTGGGCCGATCGGTCGAGATTCTGGCGTCGCGTCCGTAGCTCAATTGGATAGAGCATCAGACTTCGGATCTGAGGGTTGGGGGTTCAAGTCCCTCCGGGCGCACTTTTCTCGGCACTCGGCATACTCGGCGCTCGGCACACCGCGGATGGGGCTATTGGGTTCCCGCCTTTACTACAACGACTCGTTTACGACGGCGTTTTCTGCGAGGGTCATCGAGACCGCTCAGGTTGAGGGGCGGACCTCTGTGGTACTCGACGCGACCTACTTCTATCCGGCGTCGGGGGGACAGCCTTGCGACACCGGGGAGTTGGGGCAGCGGCGGGTCATTGACGTCACGGTGCGGGATCGGGATGGGGCGGTTGTCCATCTGCTCGATGGAGACCTGGGACTCGGCGAGGTGGCGGGGCGGATCGATTGGAGCCGCCGGGTCGATCACATGCAGCAGCATTCAGGGCAGCACGTTCTGTCGCAGGCCTTCCTCCAAATCGCGAACGCTCCGACCGTGGGATTCCACCTTGGGGTGGACTACGCCTCGATCGACGTCGAGACGTCCGGTGTTGATGAGGCCCGAATTCGCGAAGTGGCCCTGCTCGCCAACGATGTCGTCGAGCGGGACCTTGCGGTCCGGGCCTGGTTCCCGACCCCCGATGAGCTGGCCACCATTGCGCTCCGGAAAGCGCCCGAGGTCGACGGGGCGCTTCGGATCGTGGCGATCGGTGATTTCGATGTTTCGGCCTGCGGGGGAACCCATGTGGCCCGGACCGGCCAAATTGGGCTGATTCATCTCCTCAAGACCGAGCGCTACAAGCGCGGGCTCCGGATTTCGTTTCTCTGCGGAGGACGGGCTCGCCGCGACTACACCGCAAAACAAGCGATCGTTTCCAGTCTGTCAGCGGCGCTGAGCTGTTCGGTGCCGGAGTTGCCTCCGACGGTGGAACGACTTCAGCACGAGATCCAGGAAGCGCGGAGAGAACTTGCCCGGCACCACGAGGCAGCGCTCGATCACGAAGCCGCCGAGCTTCGTGGTGCCGCCGTCGCTCGCGGTGGCTTCCGGCTGGTTCGGATCGGCTTCGAACGGCGGACAGTCGACGATCTGAAAGGGCTCTGCCTGCGGGTTGCCGCCGAGCCCGGGACGATTGTGGCGCTCGGGACCGCCGGCGACCGGGGCCAGTTCGTGTTGGCCCGATCGGAAGAACTCGCCACCGACCTTCGTCCCGCCCTTCAGGCCGCCCTCGCGACGGTTGGAGGCGGCAAGGGAGGTGGAGCCCGGATCGTCCAAGGCGCTGGAGGCTCCGACGTCAGCCGGGCCCTGGTCGAGAGCGCCCTCGATGCCGCGGTGGCACCCTCGGACTTGGCGAATGACCGATCGGTTCGGCTGGTCTCGATGGCCCACCCGATTGTTTGTCGTCTTAGCGGCGGCATTGCTCCTGGTCTCGCATCTCTTTGACCCCTGGGCCGTCGAGTCGCTTCGGATCCCCGCGGCCAATGATCGCGATTGGGGCCGGCTCCTTCGGATCCTCGGATTTGCACCCACCTGGCTCGCCGTCTCGGGCCTGTTCTGGCTCGAATCGCGGGGGGCCGCTGAGCCGGATCGCGCCCGGGACCTGGCTCGGACCGCAAGGGCCATTGTCATCGCGGTGGCGGTTGGTGGGATCCTCGCGGAAGTCGCCAAACTGCTGATCCGCCGCGAACGTCCGGACGACCTGTTTGTCGGATATCGGTTTCGGGCCTTCGCCGAGTCGCCCTTCAGCACCAAGGCCCTCGGAATGCCGAGCAGTCACACGGCGGTTGCCTTTGCGGGCGCGGCGGCGGTCGCGGCCCGGTATCGACGGACGGCCCCCTTGCTCCTGGGCCTGGCGGCAGGGTGCGGCCTCACTAGGGTGTTCGCCGGCGCGCACTATCTGAGCGATGTCGTCGGGGGAGCGTTAGGCGGTTCTCTGGCCGGTTGGCTGGCGGGCCGGCGACGATGACGAAAGCCGGATGGGTATTGGCCGTGTGCGTGGCCGGATGCTCGGGCCGCGGCACTCCGGAGCTGGCGGGAGATTTGACCGGCGTCCGGTTGCCGACACCCCTTCCCCGCCCCGAATTCCGATTGACAACGGTCGGGGGTGAGCCGTTCGACTTCCGGGCCCGAACCCAGGGCAGACTGACCCTGCTTTTCTACGGCTACACCCATTGTCCGGATGTTTGCCCCGCGACGATGGCGAATCTCGGGGCCGTGATGACCCGTTTATCCGCGGCGGAGCGCGGCTTGGTGGACCTGGTGTTTGTCACGACCGACCCGGACCGAGACACCCCCGAGGTGCTCGGGCCTTGGCTTGCCAACTTCGAGCCTCACATCATCGGACTGGTTGGTGCCCCCGCCGAGGTGACGCGGGCGCAGGTCGCGGCCGGCATCGCGGTGGCGGTCCGTGGCCCCGGGGCGGCCGGCTATACGGTGTCCCATGCCGCTCAAGTGCTGGTGTATTCTCCAGATGATTCGGCCCACATTGCCTATCCGTTCGGGACTCGACAGGCCGCGTGGGCGGCGGATCTCCCGAAGTTGCTGGAGCGTTGGAAAGGGGCAACCCGATGACGTGGTGGTGTGCAGCGACTGGGGTGCCGTGGGAGTGGGGCTGGCGGCCGTACCCTGGGGTCTGGATTTTTCTCGGGCTCCTCGGGGCAGGATACTATCGGTTCGGGCGGTCGGACGGCCCCTCGGCTCGGTACTTCGGCTTGGGCCTCTTCATTCTGTGGGCGGCCCTCGACTACCCGCTCGGCGCCCTTGGGGGATACCTGGCGGCGGCTCATACCGGCCAATTCATGCTGATCGCGCTCGCCGCGCCGCCTCTGCTGCTACTTGGCCTTCGGCCGCGGCTCGCTCGGTGGGGGGCCAACGCCTCGGCCGACACGGTGGGGCGACTCCGGTTCCTCGCCCATCCGGTCACCGGGTTTCTCAGTTACAACCTGATCATGCTGGTGACCCACGTCCCGAGCGTGGTTGACGGGTTGATGCCTTCACAGTTCGGTTCCTTCGCGATCGACCTCCTGTGGCTGGTCGGCGGCGGGTTGCTGTTTTGGCCGTCGGTGGCCCCGTCGCCCTTCTTGCGAATGCCGCCCTTGGGCCAAGTCGCCTATTTGTTCGTCCAGACGATTCCGGCGACACTGCCGGCCGCCTTTCTGG
>JAYVJS010000530.1:0-5622 GCA_043769075.1 Gemmatimonadota bacterium
GCTATCTCCGGCGGATGAACCCCGCCATGAGGCTCCATCCGCTCGAGCCGGCGAGTTCGCCGACTCTCAGCACGGGTCACAAAGTCGGGAGCCATCGGATCCAGGGGATCTCGGATGAGTTCATCCCGCCGATCGTCAACCTCGGCCAACTCGACCAGGTGATTGCCGCCGACGACGGCGACGCCATTTTGATGGCGCAGAAATTGGCCTGTGAATTGGGCCTGGCGGTCGGAATCTCCTCGGGAGCCAATCTGATCGGTGCGCTCCTGGCCCAGGAACTCCTCGACCCCGGCGCGGTGGTGGTCACCGTCTTTTGCGACAGCAACAAGAAGTACTTGTCGACCGGCCTGATGCGGGTCGAACCAGTGAAGCCTGGTTTCCTGTCGACCGAGGTCGAGTTTCTCGGCTTCTCGGTGCTGGGCCGCCGGTGCGCGATGTGCGTCCCCGCCGACGGACCGTCTGCCGACGACTGAGCGCCATTGCATCGACGCGGCCTCGGTTTCCCTCAGCAACGGCTCTACCCTAGATTCGGGGAATGCCCGCCCGTGACCCCAAACACCGCGCCCGATTCATCGCGGTCGCCTGCCTGACGTTCTTCGTCATTGGCGGTCTCGGGCGGCTGGCCCTGGGTGAACGGCTGACGGCATGGGACCAGCGGCTTCTCGACCTGATTGCGGAAGGCCGGACCCCGTGGCTCACCGTGGTGATGCAGGGCCTTAGCTTCATCGGCGCGGGGGAAATCGCGATTCCAGTCGGGCTGGTGATCGCTTGGCTCTTGTACCGCCGGTTTGAGCGGCAGGCCGCGGCGTGTTTCGTCGCCACCGTTCTGTCCGGATGGGCCCTGAACCTCACGCTCAAGGCCGGATTCGAGCGGCCCCGGCCGAGCCTGATTCCGCACTTGGACGGGGTCGGCGGCTACTCCTATCCGTCGGGTCATGCGATGATGGCGCCTCTGGTGTTCGGGTTTGGCGCGATGCTGCTCGCGCGCGGCACCTCGCGGGCCGCCACCCGGATCTGGTGGACCGCGGGATTGACCTTGGCCATCGGCATCGCCGTTTCACGATTGTACTTGGCGGTTCACTACCCGAGCGACGTCATTGCCGCCCTGTTGGCCGGCTCGGCGTGGGCCGCCCTGGGGGTGGCAGTGTACAGCCCGCTCGATCCCGAACCTGGCAACGGCACACTTTCATGATCGATTCATCGAGGGGGGGTAAGTTGCGCGCCATGGTTAGCCCGCTCGCAAAAACAGCTGGATTGGTGCTGGCCCTCGCTGGGGCCCTTCCACTTGCCGCCCAGACCACCGCCGCGATCACCCCGGCCTTACCGTGGCTCGATCACCTGCCGAGCCAAGGGGGCCCCCGCCTTGATGCGCTTCGGCTCGGAATCGGTCCGACCGACACCCTTCGCCGTCGAGGCCCAAAGGCCATCGAGCTCAGCGACGCTTACGCTGTCCGGCTCAAGATTCACCAAATCGGGAGTTTCGTCGAGTTTCCGCTCTTTGCCGCCGAAATCCTGGTGGGCCAGAAACTGGCCCGCGACCGGGACAACGGCCTCCGCTCCTCGGGGTCGCTTCGAAGCGCCCATAGCGCCCTCGCCGCCGGGCTCGGCGTGCTGTTTGGCGTCAACACGATCACGGGGACCTGGAACTTGGTGGAAGGATGGAACGACTCCAAAGGCCGGACCCGGCGGGTCATTCACACGGTTGCGATGCTGGCCGCTGACGCCGGCTTCCTCGCCACCGCCGGGTCTGCGCCTGACGACGATCGGTTCGAGGGGCAGGCCGGCGGTTCGAATGTCGGCCGCCACCGGACCTGGGCCATCTCGGCCTCATCGGTGGCGACCGCCGCGACGCTGATGATGTGGCTTTGGAAGGACTGACGGGGCTCGGCCCGCGTTAGGGCGCCTTCCGGCGGGCGAGTGGGCAGGTCGGCCACGGCTGGGCTGCCTGGCCATTCGGACCGGGCGCCAGAACCCGGCGGTCGCGAGCCATCGGCTCGGGATCCTCTGAGGCAAGGTACGCCAGCATGGCGGCCACCGTCGCGTTGTTCTTCAGATCATCGAGAATCAACTTGTCGTAGGTGTCTCGATTGGTGTGCCAGGTGTATTGCCGGTAATCAGGATAATTCGATTGGAGCCGGAAGGCCGGCGCACCGGCGCAAAGAAACGACATGTGATCGCTCCCGCCTCGTTCAGGCTCACCCGGAATATCCAGGTCGATCAGATTCTCGATTTCAGACGGCAGGCTCGAGAGCCACCGGCCGAAGTGGCTTCCCGCACCGGTCAGGCCCATCATCCGGATATACTCAACCCGCCAGGTCCCGTTGTCCTGATTGAAGGCGGCCTGGAGGCCGTTCACGACGTCGGGGTGATCCTCGGCGTAGGCTCGGGAGCCGACGAGGCCCTGCTCTTCCCCGCCCCAATGTCCCACCACGATGGTCCGCTTCGGGTTCGGATAGGCCGTCTTGAGAAGCCGCATGGCTTCCATCATCATGATCGTCCCGGTGCCATTGTCGGTGGCACCCGAGGCCCCATCCCATGAATCGAGGTGGGCCGACAGCAACACGTACTCGTTAGGCTTCTCGGTGCCTTTGATCTCGCCGACGACGTTGAACATCGGCTGCTCGCCGGTTTCCTCGGCCCTCGCGTCGAGCCGGAGCCGGGGCCCTTGGTTCTTGCCGGCCAGGCGAAACAACAGCCCGTAGTCCTCGCAGCTGACGTCGACCATCGGGACGGTCTTGGTTTGGGCGTTGAAGATCTTGTTGACACCCCAGCCGGCCGACCACAGCGAGGTCACGATCCCCGCGGCGCCGCTCTGATCGAGGGCCGCGATCGCGCCCCGGCCCAGCTTCTGGATCCGGGTGCTCCACGCTCGGCGAGCGGCCTCGCGCTCCTCCTTCATTCGGGTGACCGAGGCCGGCCGGGCCAGCCGTTCCCAATTCTCATCGGGCCGACAGGTCGCCTCGGCTTGCGACCAGAGGACGAATTTGCCTTTGGCGCTCGGAAGCCAGGCGGCAAAGGCCGCTGAGTCAGGGAGATCGGGGGCCAAAATCACATCGCCCTCGACTGGTTTGGTGGTGCCTGGACTCCAAGCGAGCATCAGGCCTTCGAGCGTCCTGATTCGCGGAGCAATCAGGTCGAGGTGGCTGTAGCCGCGCTTCCACCCGCGCCAGGTCCCGTAGTTCTCCTTCTTGGCGGGAATGCCCCACGCGGCGTATCGGGCCGCGACCCAATCGGTGGCGGCCAGGAAGCCGGGCGACCCCGAGAGCCGCGGACCGATCGAGTCGGTCAGGATCTGGGCCAGCGTCCCCACCTGGGAACGCTCCGTCATCCCTTCGTCCCAAATCCGCTTGAGGACGGGATCGTTGGTCGGAAAGGTCTGGGTCGATCCCAACGTGGGCAGCGTGAAGGCCACGGCCAGCACGATGAATCGGACTCGAAGCGCGATGGTCACTGGCGTTGCTCCCGAAGCCAAGCGTTGGCTCGTGAAAGGGCCTTGGTGCCGTGGATACCGTCAGAGAAGAACTTACTGGTCCCGCGATACCGAGCCTGCCAACCGTGCGTGGAATCGCTGTCGATCCGTACGGCGCTCCCCTGGGTCGGTTTCCGACTGGGGCCGACGTACGGACGGGCTTTTCGGTTGAGATGCGCGTACGTGGCACCGGTCAGCGCATCTTTGATGGCCCGATAGGTAACACCGTGGCGACGGGCGGCGGCGGCAATCAGGAAGATCCCAGCAGCCCGGCCTTGTTTCCGGATGCGAATGACCAGGGCATCACCGAGTTTGACGGAACCGGGTCGAGGACGTTTGGACGGCATGATGCTCAGGGTTGAGGTGAGGACACGAACAAACAAAATAGCCGGTTAGGGGGTTGCGTCCACCTCCGCCGACCGGCAGTTTCCCATCACTATGCTTCCCGTCCCCCCCGGAGATTGTCGAATGCGCCCCATCGTCCCTTCGCTCTTGCTTCTCGCCCTGGTCGCGCAAACCGCCGTGTGTCAACGGGTCGCGTCAACCGTGCCGGCGGGTCTCGACGCCTACATCCAGGACGCCATGACGAAGTACCAAGGCGTGGGGTTAGCCATTGCGGTCGTGAAGAACGACTCCGTGGTGTATGCCAAGGGTTTCGGACTCAAGCGACTGGGAGAGACCGCCGCCGTGACCCCCCGCACCCTGTTCGCGGTGGGGTCCACGACCAAGGCGTTTACCACGGCCGCGCTCGGGATGTTGGTCGATGAAGGGCGGTTTGGCTGGGACACCCGGGTCGCCGACGTCATGAAGGGTTTCGAGCTCTACGACCCCGCGGTCACCCGCGAACTGACGATTCGGGACCTGGTCACCCATCGCAGCGGCCTCTCCCGTGGCGACCTCCTCTGGATGGGCAGCAACTACAGCCGCGCCGAGGTGATCCGGCGGGTCCGATTCCACAAACCGACTTGGAGCCTGCGGACCACCTTCGGCTATCAGAACATCATGTACCTCACGGCGGGCGAAGCGATTCCGGCGACCACCGGCCGGTCGTGGGACGACTTCGTCAAGGAACGGATTTTCCAGCCGCTCGGGATGACCGGCTCGAACACTACCACCCGCGGCCTCGACAAGCTTCCGGACGTCGCCACTCCCCATACCACGATCGACGGCAAGCTCGTCCCTATCGAGTACCGTCAGATCGACAACATCGGCCCCGCCGGTTCGATCAACTCCAATGTCCTCGACATGGCCCAATGGATCCGGTTCCAGCTGAACGGCGGAAAGGTCAACGGCCGCGCGTTGCTGGCGCCAGCCACCCATGCCGAGATGTTCGCCATGCAGATGCCGATCGGGCCGGGCGGCGCCATGGATCTCCTCTACCCAGGGGCCAACTTCCTCGGTTACGGACTCGGTTGGTTCCTGTTCGACCACGCCGGCCGCAAGGTGGTCGAACATTCCGGCGGCATTGACGGAATGACGACCGAGCTGGTCATGGTCCCGTCGGAAAAACTGGGCGTCATTGTCCTGACCAACTCAGGCAGCTCCTTCGTGGCCTTTCCGGTCGCCCGGGGTGTGATCAACAAGTTCCTCGGCGTTAGCGCCGACCCCGTGGTGACGATGCTCCCGGCGGCTTCGATGGCCGCCACGGCGGCGGCTCACCTCGAGGACAGCATCGTGAAGGCCCGCGCCGTCGGGAAAGGACCTAGTCATGAGCTCGCATCCTACGCCGGCACCTACGACAACCCGATGTTCGGCCCAGCCCGAGTTGCCGTCGACAGCGGCCGTCTGGTCCTCAACGTGGATGCCCAATCGGCGGCGGCGGACTTGGAGCACTGGCACTACGACGTGTTCCGCGCCCGCTCTCGCGACCGGCGGCTCCCCAAAGCCTGGGCCAGCTTCCGACTCGCTCCCGACGGAACCGTCGAGGGCCTAACGGTTGAGGGCTTGGAGCAGGAGTTCGTCCGGCGGCCGGCCGCGGTCGCCGCGATCAGCTGTAGCCCTGGCGACCCCGATCGCTCCCGGCAAGCCACCCGGCCGTCCCCCTTTGACTCGGTGTCGATTGTGGCGGGCCCGGCTCCGGCACGACTCTGTTACTCGAGACCTTCGATGCGGGGCCGGCCGGTCTTCGGCGCGCCTTTGGTGCCATTCGATTC
>JAYVJS010000531.1:0-4310 GCA_043769075.1 Gemmatimonadota bacterium
TGCTCAACTATTTCGGCCAGGGCGCCCTGCTGTTGACCCGGCCGGAAGCGATCACCAATCCGTTTTATGAGCTGGTACCCGGTTGGGCGCTCTACCCGAGGATAGGAATTGCGACGGCGGCGGCGGTGACGGCGTCCCAGGCGCTGATTTCGGGATCGTTCTCCCTGACCCAACAGGCGCTCCAACTCGGGTATGTTCCCCGGCTCAAAATCCTCCATACCTCGCGATCCGAAGTGGGCCAGATCTACATGCCCGCCATCAACTGGACTCTGATGGTATGCTGCGTCCTCCTGGTGCTCGCCTTCCAGGATGCCGAGCGCCTGGCCGGCACCTACGGCTTGGCCGTGACGATGACGATGATGACCACGACCCTGCTGTTCTGTTCGGTGGCGGGAGGACGGTTTGGCTGGAGCCGGCCCAAGGTCTTCGCGTTCGGCGGGGTGCTGCTGGCGGTCGAGGGGACCTTTCTGGCCTCCAATATGACCAAGATCCCCCACGGCGGGTGGCTGCCGCTGTCGATCGGGATCGTGATCTTCCTGGTCATGGCCACCTGGAAAAAGGGCCGAACGATTCTGTCGAAGAAAATGCGGGACGAGTCGTTCCCGCTCGAGCTGTTGGTGAAGGACGTGGCCGTCAAGGTGCCGCGAGTTGAGGGAACGGCCGTCTTCATGAGTTCGGATCCGACCGGTACCCCTCCGGTGTTGCTCCATCACCTCAAGCACAACAAGATCCTCCACCAGCGCGTGGTGCTGTTGTCGATCGTCAACCATTTGGTGCCCCAAGTTTCTCCGGGCGAGCGGCTGACCGTTACCGACCTGGGTGGCGGCTTCTTCACCGTGCTGGCCCATGTTGGGTTCATGGAAACACCCGATGTGCCGACGATTCTGGCGCGCGTTTCGGACCAGGGCCTGGCCATTGACGTCCGAACGACCAGCTTCTATTTGGGCCGGGAAACCCTGATTCCAGTCAAGCGCAAAGGCGAAGACCTCGGGGAGTGGTTTATCCGCCGGATGCCGATGTGGCGGAAGCGACTGTTCGTGCTGATGGCCAACAATGCCCGGCCGGCCACGGCGTTTTTCAATTTGCCACCGAATCGGGTGGTTGAGATGGGCGCCCAGATCCAGATCTAGGCACTCGGCGGATCTCGGCACTCGGCACTCGGCACTCGGCATTCGGGGCTGGAGGAGTGGTGATGACGGAGCAGGGAGGGGGGCCGCCGACGGGCAAGGCTCTCGCGGGGTTGACCTTTGCGGCGTTGGGCGTGGTGTACGGTGACATCGGGACGTCGCCGCTCTACGCTCTCAAGGAGTGTTTTGCGATCGGGCATGGATTGGCCCGGACGCCCGAGAACGTCATTGGGGTTCTGTCGCTGATCCTGTGGTCCTTAATGTTCGTGGTGACCTACAAGTACGTCACCGTGATGCTCAGGGCCGACAACAACGGCGAGGGCGGGATCTTGGCGCTGCTGGCACTGGTACGGACCAGCGGTGGTGGACCCGCGCTCCGCCGGCGGTTGGTGTTGTTGGCGCTGTTTGGGGCGGCGCTGCTCTACGGCGATGGAGTGATCACTCCGCCGGTATCGGTGCTCGGGGCCCTCGAGGGCATCGATGTCGCTACGCCGGCCCTGCGGGACATCGTCGTTCCCCTCGCCGTGGTCATCATTATTGCGCTGTTCTTGGTCCAACGCTTTGGGACTGACCGGGTTGGGAAAACGTTCGCGCCGATCATGGTGGTGTGGTTCTCCGCGATCGCGATCTTTGGGATCGTCGCGATCGTGAGGGAACCGGTGGTGTTGAAGGCGATCAATCCGTGGTATGCCGTGGACTTCTTTGTCCGCGACGGGTTGGTCGGGTTCCTGATCCTGGGCTCGGTCGTTCTGGTGCTGACCGGCGGCGAAGCCCTCTATGCCGACATGGGGCACTTTGGGCCCCGGCCGATTCGGCTGGCATGGCTTGGGCTCGTTCTGCCGGCCTTGATGCTCAACTACTTCGGCCAAGGCGCGTTGCTGCTCGAGCGGCCGGAGGCGGCCGCAAATCCGTTCTTCGAACTCGTGCCCCGCTGGTTCCTGTACCCGATGATCGTGATCGCGACGTTGGCCGCCATCACGGCGTCACAAGCGTTGATATCCGGTTGCTTCTCGTTGACCCGTCAGGCAGTGCAGCTGGGCTACTCGCCCCGGGTGACAATCGTCCATACCTCCCGCCACGCGCAGGGTCAGATCTACATCCCCGAGGTCAACTGGGGACTGATGGTCATGTGCGTCGCCTGTGTGGTCGGTTTCAAGAGTTCGGCCAACCTGACGGCCGCCTACGGGATCGCGGTGACTGGCACGATGGGCATCACCACGATCTTGTTTGCCCACGTCGCCCGGTTTCGGTGGCAGTGGCCGCTCTGGCGGGTGGGCCTGATGACCGGGATGTTTCTGATCGTCGACCTGGCATTCTTCTCGGCCAATATGGTCAAGTTCACCAGCGGTGGCTGGTTCCCCCTCGCGCTCGGGGCCCTCGTCTTTCTCGTCTTGGCGACATGGAAGGCGGGCCGGGGCATCGTGGCCGAGGCCACGAAGAGCCCGCTGACCATGGAGGAGTTTGTCGAGAGCTTCTCGAAGAGCGAAACGTACCGGGTCCCTGGAACCGGTGTGTTCATGAATTCAGACCCGGTCGGCGTGCCTCCGATGATGCTGCACCACCTCAAGCACAACGGGGTGCTGAAGGAGCGAGTCATTCTGCTGTCGATCCGAGTCGAAGAGGTCCCAACGGTAGAGCCGGACCGGCGGATCGAGTACGCCGAGTTGGGCCACGGCTTCCACCGAGTCATCGCCCACTACGGGTTCATGGAGTCGCCCGACGTTCCGGCGTTGTTGCCCGGCTTGGCCGGCTTCGGGCTGGTCGTCCATCCCATGCAGACCTCCTATTTCCTGGCCCGGGAGACGTTGCTGCCGACCGGTCCCGGTCACCTGGCGCGGTGGCGAAAACGACTCTTCATCCGGATGTCCCGCAACGCCCAGTCGGCGGCGAGCTTCTTCAATCTCCCGCCCAATCGAGTGGTCGAGATGGGGGCCCAGATTCAGATTTAGGCGCTTCGCTCGGGGCTCGGCACTCGGGGCTCGGCACTCGGCTTGAGGAGGGTGGTGTAGTGGTGGCGGAGTTTGGCGATTTTTGGGGTGATGCTGACGGCGCAGTAGGGTTGGTTGCTGTTGCGGCGGAAGTAGTCCTGATGGTATTGCTCGGCGGGGTAGAAGTGAGCGGCGGGCTCGATCGTGGTGACGATCGGGTCGAGGAAGACCTTCGCGTCGGTTAAGTCTTTGATCACGGCCATGGCCGTGGTCCGCTGGGTTTCCGAATGCGGGAAGATCGCGGAGCGGTACTGGGTGCCCCGGTCAGCGCCCTGACGATTCAAGGTCGTGGGGTCATGGAAAGCGAAGAACACCTCGAGCAGCTGCCGGTAGCTGATCTGCTCGGGGTCAAAGGTGATCGCAATGGCCTCGGCGTGGCCCGAGCGCCCCGAGCAAACCTGTTCGTAGGTCGGGTTCTTGATCGAGCCCCCCAAGTAACCTGACACGACCTGTTCGACGCCTCGTAACTCGAGGAATACGGCCTCGACGCACCAGAAGCATCCCCCGGCCAACGTGGCGGTTTCCTTCATCCTTCCTCGCTCTCGTACTGGTCCTTGAGTCTGGCCACCACATTCGGATCGGCCAGTGTCGTCGTATCGCCTAACGCGCGACCCTCCGCGACATCTTTAAGCAGCCGCCGCATGATCTTGCCGCTCCGGGTCTTGGGGACGTCGGCCACGAAGAAGATGTCGTCCGGCTTGGCAATGGCGCCGATCTTTCGGCCCACGTGCTCCTTGAGGTCGTCCTTCAGCTGGGCCGAGGGTAAATGGCCGTCCTTCAAGATGACGAATGCGGCCAATGCTTGGCCCTTCAGTTCGTGGGCTTTGCCCACCACCGCCGCCTCCGCCACCATCGGATGGTCTACCAACGCGCTCTCGACCTCCATGGTTCCAATCCGGTGTCCGGCCACATTGAGAACGTCGTCGACCCGGCCTAGAACCCACCAGTAGCCGTCCTCGTCGAGCTTGGCGCCGTCGCCGGCGAAGTATTTGCCGGGAAACCGGCTCCAATAGGTTTCCCGGTATCGGGCGTCGTCGCCGTAGAGGGTCCGGAGCATGGAGGGCCAGGGCTCGGTCAGGACCAGAAAGCCACCGCCCTTTTCGAGCACCACTCCCTGGGTATCCAGGAGCTTGGCGGTGATTCCCGGCAGAGCGTGGGTGGCCGATCCGGGCTTGGTAGTGGTCACGCCCGGCAA
>JAYVJS010000532.1:0-7227 GCA_043769075.1 Gemmatimonadota bacterium
TTGGATATACCCAGCCAAATCGCTGTACGAACCCACGGTATAGCCTCGAAAATGCTTCCATCGGCGCCACAGCAAATTGCCGCGCATCGTTTTCAGCAGGCGGACCTTCAGCCGGTACTCGATGCTCATGGGACCCTGCCTTGTTTGATAGTGAATCGGTGACCGTGACCGGTGAACCCCGGTGGCCCATGATGCTCGCTTATGGCTTCCCGGGTCCGTAGAGCACCATCCCGGGCTTGGCGCCGGTGTGTTTGCCCTGCTCGACCACGACCTGCCCGTTCACCAGCACGTAGTTGATCCCGCTTGGGTACTTGACCGGGTCGGCCCAGGTTGACTCGTCCTGGATCTTCTCGTAGTCGAACACGACGAGATCGGCCCAGTTGCCCTCCTTGAGCGAGCCGCGATTAGCGAGCTTCATCCGCGTGGCCGGCCACGAGGTCATCTTCCGAATCGCCTCCGGCAACGTCAGCAGGCCGTCACGGCGAACGTACTCGGCGATGATGCGCGGATGGGTCCCATAGGCCCGCGGATGGGGCAGCCCGGTTTCGTCGATCGCGCCCGCGTTGAGCGAGGCGCCGGCATCGCTGCCGATACTGACCCACGGAAACTTGAGGGCCATCTTGACGTCATCCTCGCTCATCATGTGATAGATCGCGGTGACCCGGCCTTGCCCGGCAAGGACCAAGTCCCAGGCGGCATCCCGGGGATCCTTCTTCAGCTCCTTGGCGATCTCCGCCAGCGATTTCCCGACGTACTTGGCGTTCTCGGGGTTCCGGGCGTTGCCTAACACGATCCCGTCCCACCCGCCGGCCGCCTCGATGATGTTCCACCATCCCGGTGATCCGGTCTTGGCCTCCCGCTTGAGCCGGTCACGAATTGCCGGGTCGTTGAGCCGGGCCCGAAGGGAATCCAGGCCACCGTCGAATGCCCAGGAGGGGATCGTGGCCTCGAGCCCGGTCCCACCGGCGGTGTAGGGGTACTGATCGGCCGCCACGTCGACGCCTCGGGTCCGGGCGGCTTCGATCAACTCGCCCGCCGCCCGCATCAGCTTGCCCCAGCCCGGTTTGTGGGCCGCCTTGAGATGAAAGATCTCGACCGGGATCTTGGCCTCCTCGCCGATCCGAATCGCCTCGGCGATCGATTCGACCAGTTCCTTGCCTTCGCCCCGGATGTGGCTGGCGTAGGTTCCACCGTAGGGCGCGATCGCTTTGGCGACCTCGATCAGCTCCTCGGTCGTGGCGTAACTCGAGGGCGGATAGATCAGGGCCGTCGTCATCCCCATGGCGCCGGCCCGCATCGCGGTATCGACGATCGCCCGCATCCGCCCCAGTTCCTCCTCGGTGGGTTTCCGCGCCGAGGGCCCCAGCACGGCGTTGCGGGCTTGGGTCGCTGATGCCCTGGCGCTCGAGGGTCTGGAAGTACTCCGGAATCCGGCCCGCCGGCACCGGGAAGCCGCGTTCGCCGCCGATCGAGGTCGTGACGCCTTGGAGAACTTTGTTCTGGGCCAGGCCATTGCGGATCAGCACCCCGCCCGACTGATCCATCATGTCGATCCAACCGGGTGTTACATACTTACCCGTAGCGTCGATGTCTCGGGTGCCCGCCTCGGGAATCCAGCCGATTTTAGCGACCTTCCCGGCGCGGATCCCGACATCGGCCACGATCCAGGGATTGCCCATCCCGTCGAGGACCCGGCCGTTGCGGACGACGAGGTCGTAACTCGGGGCCTGGCTGACGGCCGTGAGCATCAGCCATCGGAGTGCGAGGATCATGGATTCAGTCCGCTAGGTCGTAAGGAATGATCGCCAGGAAAGCATGGCGGCCGCCAGCACGGCGAGGTGGATCAATGTGTGTTGGAGATCGGGCACTACCGGGTGCCCCCGAATCGGGGGCCACACGGTAAGGTTCTCGGCATAGTCGCGCGCGAAAATCTCGGGGGTGATCTCGCCTCGGTGGATTCCAAAGGCAATAGGGCGCCCACCAATTGACGATCGCCCCGGTCAGCACGATGGTGTACCAGACGGCCCCGTCCGGCGAATGTTGCGGTTGAGCGGAGTCGGGACCCAATCCATGGTGACGATCAGCGTTCCCGCGGCGGCGGCCGCTAACGCCGCCTGGATCGGAGCCGAGAGGCTCATCCTAACGGGGGATCGGCTTGTCAAGTGAATCCCACCCGTACGCCGCCGCGACTCGGTTCTCGATTTCCCGAATGACCGGGTTCCCGCCGTCGCCGTTGGTCATCACCACGACGCCGTAGCCCTTCCGGATGTGGGCCACCAGGTCGCACACAAAGCCCCAGTTCCCCCCACTGTGCATGAAGTACCAGCCTTCGCCCCGCTTCTCGATCATGAAACCGACCGCGAAGGGTCCGAGCCCGGTCGGGGCGATCATCTCCCGGACGCTCGCTTGCGACAGAACCTTTCCGGCCGGCCCCTGAATCGCTCGCTGGGCTTCGATCGCGAACCGGGCCAGATCGCTCGGCGTGGTCCAGAGCCCCGCGGCGGCCTGTTCCGGATAGACGTGCCACTTGGCACCCATCGACTTGCCGGCCCCGTCATGGGCCCGCGCGGTCCGTTCCGCGATCTCACCGGTCGGTGGCTGCTGGTAGGAACTTCCCGTCATTGCCAGTGGCTCGAGCACCTTCTGGCGCATCAACTCGGCGAACGGCTGGCCGGTAAGGTCGGTGAGGGCCAGTTGCATGATCTCAGTTCCACCGCCTGAATACTTCTGTCCGGTGAACGGCGGCCGGACGAACCGGACCGGACCGATGGTCGACGGCGCCTCTCCATTGAGGACCTGGACCACGGTGGGCCGAGGCGCGGTGGGATCAAAGCCGGGGAAGCCGAAGCCGTCGTCGGAGCCGGAGGTGTGACTGAGCAGCGAGCGGGGCGTAACCGGTTGGGTTCGGTTGAGGTCGCTGACCGGCACCTGCCACGATGTGAGAAGGGTATTGATGTCTTGGTCGAGTGACAGCCGTCCCTCCTGAGCAAGTCGCACCGCCGCCATGGCCATGACCGGTTTGCTGATCGAGGCGGCCTGAAAGGCGGTGGGGGTTTCAACCGGCCCGTTGGTGACTACGTCGGCGATCCCATAGCCCTTGGCCCAGTGAATCTTGAAATCCTTGATGACCGCGACGCTGACTCCCGGGACGTGGAACCGTTCCATGAGTTCGCGAAGGGTCAGTGGGTCGAAGCCTTGCCGGTTCGGAACCTGGGCCCCTTCGATCAGCGCGATCAGCGTGGCCGGATCGTCCTGGGCCTGAACCGGGGCCGGAACCGACAGGATCGAAGCAAAACAACTGAGGGCCCGGAGCGATCGAGCGACGGTCATCTGGATCGGCCCTTTGGCGGGGGAATTGGGGTCCGACAATACCCGAGCGGAAGATACGGTCAGTTGCCCGAGTCGGCGAGGCGTCGCGGTTGAAACCTTCGGTCGAGGCCGGCCGTTCTGGGGCAAGGCCGATCTTGCAACGGTGGCCCGGTTGCCGGGCTCTAAGCAGGACATCCCCGGTCTTTCAGTCCAATGCGTTCGGTAGGAGGCCCCATGCTCAAGTCAGGTTTGGCGCTCGCCGCGGCAGCGTTTCTGGTCAGTCCCTATGGACCCCTCCCTCTGGTGGGTTCCGACGAGACCGCCGGTCGCTGGGAAGCAGAGTTGCGCGACGGATCCGACCGATGCGGCCTGCAGGAGGATGGGCTTTGCCTCCAGCTCACGCTCAAGCTCGGGACGCGGCTCAATCGGTCGACCTGGGGCTTTCCGGTTTCCGTCGCCGACTTTTCCGGGCTCCCAGCCAAGACCGACGCCTACTCGGCCACCATGGTTCATTTCGAACTTCGGCGGGATGCCGGTACCGTCACCTTCGAGGGCAGCTTCGACCGGGGGGCCGGCCGCGGCGAATTCAGCTTCCTCCCGAACCCGGGGTATCAGGCGGCGTTGCGGAAGGCTGGCTACGGTTCGGCGAAGGACACCGAACTCCTGGCGTTGGCCGTTCACGATGTGTCCACTGAACGGATGACCGAACTCGCCGACCGAGGCTATGCCAAGGGCGGCGTCGACGACCTGATTTCATTTGCGATTCACGGGGTCGATCCCGAGTTCGTCGACGAGATGACCTCGCGCGGCAAAGACCATATCGACGCCGACGACCTGGTGTCGCTCCGGATCCAAGGGGTGGACGGCTCGTTCAAGCGGGCCTTGGCCGAACTCGACCTCGATGACATCGACGACGATGATCTGGTGTCGCTCAAGATCCAGGGGGTGGACGCGGACTACATCCGTGGCCTCAAGGATGCCGGGCTCGAGGATCTCGACGTCGACCAACTGGTCTCCGCCAAGATCCAGGGCGTCGATGGCAGCTTCGTCCGGGCGATGCGGGACGCGGGGCTCAAGGACGCCGACCTCGACGATCTGGTCGGCCTCAAGATCCAGGGCGTCACCGCGGCCTTTGCCCGGAACTATCTCGAGGACGAGCCCGATGCCGACGCGGATGATGTCGTCTCGTCCTGGCTCCGGCGGCGGTCACGGTCAACCCGGTCTCGGTGAACCCCTCGCGGGGATAGAACGGGTATCCCATCGGCGTCACCGCCGGCGGTGCTCAGTCAATCAACCCTGATCGTGAGGCAGGTGACCGATGCCGGCGGCAGGATCACGGTCAGTCCATCGCCGTCCGCCGTCGTTGCCAGGGTCCGAGGCGCGACTGCGTTGGGCTCCGCCAGGGAATTGTGGCGATGGACGTTGTCGGCAAAGAGCGACCTGGCTCGGCTGTTTCCGGGCTTTCCACCCCGAAGCCCGATCCGGGTCTCCCGGCTCAGGCCGGCGCTGGTGTTCGTAAGGGTCAGGGTCAGCTGCCGATCGACAACCGAGGCCGAGCTCGAGAGGTCGGGGAGGGACGGGACCGACTCGGTCGCGCTGACGACGGTCCGAACGGCCTTGGCGCCCATGTGGGGCGTGAACAGGTCGAAGACGTGATAGGTCGGGGTGACACAGAACTTGTGTTCGTGGGCAAAGAACAGTGATTGCAGGCAGTTGATCAGTTGCGCCACGTTGGCCATCGCGACCTTATCGGCATGCCGATTGAGGGTGTCGAGCGTGAGCCCGGCCAGCACGGCGTCCCGCATGGTGCTCTGCTGCCCGAAGAGCGACTCCGGGAATGGTTCGGTGCCCGGGGCGTGCCAGGCCCCCCATTCATCCACCACCAGCTTGACGTGATGGGCCGGATCGGCCTCCGCCATGGCGGTCCAGTGCGAGGTGATGAGACTCTCGAGCCGGTTGGCGTCTTTGAGCAGCTCGTAGTACTGCTCGAGTGAGAACCCGAGGGCGTCGCTCTTGTCCTTCCACCAATCGCCCTTGCTGGTGGGGTTCGTCTTCCAGGCATAGTGGTGGAGTCCCCAACCCCACATCGCCCATAGCCCGCCCCGTTCCTTGGCCGCGGCGAAGAACCGCTTGGTCCAGTCGATGTCGTCGCCGTTAGGTCCTGACCCGACGAAGGCTAGGTCGACGCCGTAGTTCGGGGCCCAAGCGGTGAACCGGCGGAACTCGCTGGCATACTCCTCGGGCGTGAAATTCCCGCCGCAGCCCCACGATTCATTGCCGACACCCCAATACCGGATCCCGAACGGCTCGGGCGATCCATCGGCCGCCCGAAGCCGGGCCATCGTGGTCGAGTCGGCCGGTGAGTTGGCATACTCGATCCAGCGCCAGAAATCCTGAGCCGGCAAACTCCGGAGGTTGGCGGCCAGGTAGGGCCGGGCGCCGACGTTGCGGCAGAACCTGGCGAAGTCGGCAGTTCCGAAGGCGTTGGGATCGAACCGCTGAGGTCCGTCCTTCCGAGCCCCCTTGGGCCAGGAACCGTCGTCGGCCCAGAAGTTGGTTCGGGTAGGCCGGGTCGCCTTGGGCCCGGTTCCGTCGCGCCAATCGTACTGGTCGGCGAAACATCCGCCCGGCCACCGAATCACCGGCGGGTTGATCTTGGCGAGCGCCTCCACCAGCTGTTTCCGGGCCCCGTTGATATTCGGGATCGTCGAGTTCTCCCCGACCCAGATCCCGTCGTACACGACTCCGCCCAGGTGCTCGACGAAATGGCCGTAGATCTCGGGGGCAATGGTTCCGATCGGCTCGCCGAGCAACACCTCCACCCGGGCATCGGCTGCCGAGCCGGCGCCCGGGGTGGGCCACCGGACAGTCGCCGCGCCGACCGCAGCCGCGGCGCCGGCCAGAAAGCCACGGCGCGAGGTGGTCATGAGACCTTCCAATAGACGTTGTACCGCTCGTCCTGGATCTGATAGAGGGGCACCATCGACGCCGCGTTCCTCTGCCCCACGGTTCGGAAGGAAAGAGGGCCCGTCCCGTCGCGGTCGACCCAGGAGTCGATCGCTCCTCCCTTGGCGACGACGGCCGGCGTCGGGAGGCCCTCGCCCTTGTACTCCGGTACGGTTCGCGGTTTGGTCGGCTCGGCCCTGCGCACCTCGGATGTGAGGCCCTCGGTCCCCATCTTCCCGGCCAGCACCAGCGGTCCATACATCACCGCCTGGAGCGACCCGTCGTCGGGCATCGGGCTGGCATGGAGGCCCATCGGCAGGGAAACCTCGACCCGATCGCCATCCCGCCACACTCGGTCCAACACTAGGTATCCGCCGGGAGCGGCGAAGCCTTCGATCGGCTTACCGTTGAGGCGGATGCCACCGCCCTGGGTGGCCCAGGCGGGAACCCGGACTCGGAGCTTGAAGGGGGTGGGCCGGGGCGTTCCGATGATGAGGGTGGTGCCCTCCTGCTCCGGGAACTTGGTGTCCTGGGTGACGGTGATTCCCTTTTGGTGCCAGGTGAGCGCCGAGGCGATGAACAAATTGACATAGAGTCCCGCGTCATCCTGGAAATAGATGCTGTCGCCGAACTTGGCGAACGACTCGCTGCCCGAGCCGGTGCAGCACCAATAGTCGGCCTGCGGGGCGCCATAGAGCTTCCAGTAACCGGAGGCCAGAGGCACGTAGTAGAGCTTCGAGCCGTCGCTGGGATGCTGGGTCCCGAGAATTCCGTTGAAGAGGGCTTTTTCGTAGTAGTCGGCCGCGGCGGGATCGGCGGTCCACGAGAACAGTTGCCGGGTCAATTTGAGCATGTTGTAGGTGACGCAGCATTCCTGGGTGTAGCCGCTCAATTCGCCGGCCAGTACGCCGGGCTCGGCGTTCCAACTCTCGCCGTTGCTGGTTCCGCCGGTGGCGTAGGCCCGCTGCTCGG